>CAYGPA010000715.1:0-2014 GCA_964351535.1 uncultured Planctomycetaceae bacterium | reverse complement strand
TCTCGAGCGGGTTGCCGAAGGCCAGGACCCACTCGCCGACGCGCGCCTCGTCCTGCTGCGACAGCGGCGCCGCGGTCAGGCCGTCGAAGTCGATCCGCAGCACGGCGAGGTCGGAGGGCTGGTCCAGACCGACCAGCTCCGCCTTGTGCTTCGTCGTGTCGGTCAGCGTGACCCAGAACTCGTCCGCGCCCGCCACGACGTGGCGGTTGGTCACGATCACGCCGTCGCGCGCGTCGACCACGACCCCGGAGCCCTGCTGCTTGCGCCGCATGCGCTTCTCGCCGCCGCGCGTGTACGTGTCGAAGGCCGAGATGCTGACGACCGACGGGCCGATCTCCTCCGAGATGCGGTGGAAGGCGTGGGAAACCTCGATGGCGCCCGCGACCGCGGCGTCGTTCCGGGAGGCCGGGGCGAAGGAGGCGCGCCGGCCGGCCTCGAAGCCCGCGCTGAGGAGTCCGGCGACGAGGGCGAGATGGAGGGAGGGCTTCAACTTCATGCTCGGGGGTCTCCAGAGGGGGGGCTCTTTTCCCTTCGTTCAGGGTGCCGGTCAATTCCCGGTCGGCGCCAGGTTATTCGCGGTCCGGCCCGCGGTGGATGCCGCTTCCGGGTGCCTGTCGGAGGGGCTCGCTTGCAAAAATCGAACGTTTCGGGGGCCCGCCGGGTCTCGAGGGCCGCCTCACTCGGCCCAGCGGTCGATCGCGCCCTCGACGGCCCGCTCGCAGACGGCGCAGAAGCTCGTCGGGTTGCGCGTGAACATGATGCAGTCGGCCGCGGGCCGGTAGAGGCCCTTGGCCCGGTACGCGGCGCCCTCGAAGGCGCCGACGTCGTCCGCGTGCGCCTCGGCGCCGAGCAGGGCCGAGGTCGCGCGCTTCACCTCCGCGAAGTACGCGTCCATGCGCGCCTCGTCCGCCCCGCCCGCGCGCAGCTCGCCGCGCTGCTGCTGGAACGCGAGCGAGACCTCGTCGTACTTCGCCTGGTCCCACGGCGTCGGCAGCGGCGTGTCCGCGTCGACGAGGTCGCGCCACTTCAGCTTCGCGGGGTCGAGCAGCGCGGTGACGTTGGGCTCCCAGGGCTCGACCTGTGGCGAGCCGAGCCGCTCGTAGGCCACCGACGACGTGTAGTACTCGTCGGCCAGGCCCGCGAACGAGTGGCCGAACTCGTGCACGACGAGGTAGGGCGCCTGCGCGCTCTCGGCCGCCACGGTGCACCACGTCTCGAAGATCCCGCCGCCGCCGTACTTGTCGCAGTTGGCGAGCAGGATCAGCGCCTCGTAGGGCGCGGCCGCGGCCTGCTCGCGCACGGCCCGCTCGTCGAAGGTCAAGACGTAGCGCTCGGAGCCGAAGGCGTCGTAGGTGAGGCCCAGGGGGCTGCGCGTCCAGCGCTCCGCGCGCGGGTCGCGCACGCCCGACGTCGCGGCCGGCACGACCGCGGCGCGCACGCTGACGTCGGCGCGGCGCCGCCGGAAGGGCTCGGTCCCGAGCAGGACCTCGGCGAGCTGCGCCGCGCGCGCGTGGAAGTGCTCGACCTCGCCCGCCGTGTAGCCGTCGCCGAGGAGCAGGATGTCGAGCGTCTCGCGCGGCGGACCGCCCGCGTGCAGCGTGACCACGTCGACCGCGGGCAGCGGCGAGCGGTCGATCGAGCGCTCCGCGGGATCGAGCGGCGCGTCGAGCACCGTGCGGAAGCCCTCCCCGGCCACGCGCCGCTCGACGACGAGGCGCACGGGCGCGCGCGGCTCCGGAAAGCGCACCGCCGCGGGGATCGCCCGCTTCGTCCGCTCCGCCTCGGAGGTCGACTGCCACTCGGCGAAGATCCCGGAGAACCCGCGCTGGTACAGCGCATCGCCGCCGCCCGCGGGCTCGATGCGGAAGCGGTACTCGCCGTGGCCGCTCGCGTCGACCAGGCGCGCCGGGCTGCCGGGCCACGGGCCCTCCAGCCGCAGCCCCGCGAGCGCGACGACCTCGCTCCCGGCGTCGCCGGCGTGCACGAGGTCCGCGCGCAGCGTGCGCCCGGTGAA
>CAYGPA010000714.1:0-2025 GCA_964351535.1 uncultured Planctomycetaceae bacterium | reverse complement strand
GCCCCGAGCAGCTGCGCGGCAAGGCGACCGATCGGCGCACCGACATCTGGGCCTTCGGCTGCGTGCTGTGGGAGCTCCTGACCGGCGCACGCGCTTTCTCGGGCGAGACCACGGCCGACGTGCTGCACGCCATCCTGGAGCTCGACCCCGACCCGTCGA
Organism: uncultured Planctomycetaceae bacterium; assembly: GCA_964351535.1. Classification (GTDB taxonomy): domain Bacteria; phylum Planctomycetota; class UBA1135; order UBA1135; genus JAUIDW01. The sequence continues at coordinate 1,866 of CAYGPA010000714.1, read as the reverse complement.
AGCTGCCCTCCAACACGCCCGCGCGCGTTCGCGAGCTGCTCGGCCGCTGCCTGCACAAGGACGCGCGCCAGCGACTGCGCGACCTCGGCGACGCTCGGCTCGAGCTGGAGTCCGCGCTCGCGGCCGCGCTCCTCGCCGCGCTCGCGGGTCTCCTCGCGGGCCGGCTCTCGAGCGGTGCGTCCGATGCGCGAGGCCGCCAGCTACGGCTCTCGCTGGACTTGCCGGCCGGCCGAAAGCAGACGCACCCCCGCGTCCATCCGGACGGCGGGGGACTCGTGTTCGAGGTCTCCGACGGAGAGTCCCGTGAGAGCCGACGCCTCGTCTCCCGCCGCTTCGACTCCTTCGACGAGCAGCCGATCCCCGGCACCCAGCGCGTGGACACGTACGAGTTCTCGCGGGACGGCCGCTCCCTGGCCGTGGTGCGCGAGACCGAGGGCGACCCCGGACGCTTCGAACTCGTCACCCTCCCGCTGGACGGCTCCGAGCCTCCGCGCTTCATCGGGGCTCTGCCGCCCAACCTCTCGACCGATGGCGCGCTGGGATGGCTGGAGGATGGTCGCATCGTGCTGTCCACCCGCCCCCGGAACCTGCTGGTCGTTCACCTCGACGGTTCCGGGCGCATGGACGAGATCGCGATGAAGTGCGACGAGGAGCTCTGGCCGCAGGCGCCCGACGTGCACCAGGCGCTGCCCGGGCGACCGCGAGTCCTCGCGAGCTCCTTGAAGTACAGCGGTCGCCTCGTACAGAATCACCTGGTCGCGATCGACGTCGAGACCGCGGAGCAGACCGTGCTCGTCGAGAACTCCCGCCACGCGGCGTGGCTCGAGACGGGGCACTTGCTCTTCTCCCGCGCGGACGTGCTGTTCGCCGTGGCCTTCGACGCGGACTCGCTGGAGATGAAGGGGGAACCGGTCCCCATCGCGAGCGGGTTGCGCACGGAGCTGGCCTGGATGAGCGGCCAGTTCCACGCCTCGCGCGAAGGCACGGTCGTCTGGTATCCGGGCGGCATGCTCGGAGCCAAACGCGGCCTGTCCTGGGTTCGCCGCGGCACCCCCCCCGAGCCGTGGTCCGACGCTTCACTACCGCTGGAGGGCTTCCTCGACGTCGACGACACGGGCACGTTCCTGACCGCCGTGGTGTCCGGTCCGTCCGGCAGCTACGAGCTGTGGGGCTCGGAGGTCGACACACCGATGCTGCGGCCGCTGCTCGCCGACCCGCGCTACGACTTCTTCTCGGGCTACGTGCTGCCGGACCATCGCGAGCTGATCTTCACGCGCTACGGAAAAGGCGCGGCCGAGATCCGCCGGACCTCGCTGGACGACCCGGAGGAGGGCACGCTGCTGCTGCGAGAAGAGCGAGAGGGCTACACGATCATGTCCGCGCGGGTTGCCGACGAAGGCCGTCTGCTGACGGCCTTCCAGCGCGGGCCGGACGGCGTGAGCCTGATCGGTTGCGAGCTGGCCGGCGAGCCGCCCTACGAGGCCCGCACGATCTTCCACGGGTCGCACGGCACGCGAACCCTCTCCCTGAGCCCGGACGCGCGCTGGCTTCTCGTCCGCAGCACGGGCGAACCGCCCACCGTGCGACGCCTGCTGCCCGACGGGAGCGTGGGCAAGCCCTGGCCCGTCGCGCCCTCGGCGCCGGGGGCGTGGGCGACGTTCTGGGCCCGGCAGTCCGCCTCCGAGCCCCTGCGCCTGATCCTGATGCCGCCGAGCAACACGAGCTTGCTGGAGGTCACGCTGCGCGAAGGAACGGACGGCCCCGAGTTCTCCGAGCCCGAGCCTCTCGTCGAGCTCGAGGAGCAGAGCTTCTGGGACGCCGAGCACGTTCGTGACGACGAGTTCATCACGATCCTGATCGATCGCG
>CAYGPA010000713.1:0-2031 GCA_964351535.1 uncultured Planctomycetaceae bacterium | reverse complement strand
GGCGCGGCGCCGCGTGCCGATCGAGGGAACACGAACGAGCAGGGTGATGGCACGAGGGTTCAGTGGTCGCCGCGCGCCGACCGTCCGTGGTGCCCCGGAGCCACGCTTCCGGGTCAGGTGAGCTGCAGCGGACAGGTCGAGGCGGGCTGGACGACGTTCTTCAAGCTGCAGGGCGTCCTGGTCGGGCTGCGGCGCAACCGACAGGCCGAGGCGACGTCGGCCGACGACGTTCCCGGGGCGCTGCCCGGCGTCCCGCGGGAGAGCCGGCCGTCACCCGCACCCGCTCCCGAACCGGAGTAGCCGGCTCCAGGTTCGACGGAGAGTCCGCCGGGCTCGCCTGCCCGACCGCGGGGATCCCGGTCCCCGGGGTCCGGCGCGCGGCTCGCGGTCTTCGTAGGATCGGGGCCATGCGCACCCCCACCCCCCCTCGCTCCGCGGTCGTCGATCGTTCGAACCGGCCCCGGCGGCGCGACGTCCTGGCGCTCGGCGCCGGGCTCGCCGCCTCCTCGACGCTCGTCTCCTGCGCGTCCTCGACGCGCGGCGCGGAGTCCGCTCCGCCCACCGAGCGCGAGCTCGAGCTCGACGAGCTGTTCGCGGAGCTCTCCGCACCGCGCGCCGGGGTCGAGCCGATCTCCGCCCCCGAGCGAGCCGCGCGCCGCGCCCGGCTGGCGGCCGCGCTCGAGCGCCACGAAGCCGACGCGTTCCTGTGCGAGGCCGGCGCGACGATGAGCTGGCTCTGCGGCATGCGCTGGGGTCACTCGGAGCGCCTGTTCGGCCTCGTGGTCCTCGCCGACGGCAGCCACTTCTTCGTGTGCCCCGCCTTCGAGGAGGACCGCGCGCGGCTCGCCATGAAGTCCGCCGGTGCCGCGGGCGACGTCGTTCCGTGGCAGGAGCACGAGTACGCCTGGAAGCCGCTCGCGGCCGAGCTCCGCCGTCGCGGAGCCGGGCGCGTGCTCGTCGACCCGCGCGCGCGGATGTTCATCGCCGAGAACCTCGAGCTCGAGCTCGGCGCCGGCAACGTGCGCAGCGGTTCGGCGCTCGTGAACGAGCTGCGCGGACGCAAGGACGAGCACGAGCTCCAGCTGATCCGGCGCGCGAACGAGCTGACGCAGCAGGCGATCCTGGCCGCGAGCCACCACCTGCGTCCGGGCATGCGCAGCCCGGAGATCGCCGAGCTCATGACGCACGCTCAGCGCCGTCTCGGCCTCACGAACGTCTGGGTGCTCGCGCTGCTCGGCCCCGACGCCGCGCTGCCGCACGGCGGTGCGAACGCGACCGAACTGCAGCCGGGCGAGATCGTGCTGGTCGACACGGGCGGCTCGCTGCACGGCTACCAGAGCGACAACACGCGCTCGTGGGTCTTCGACGCCGCGCCGACGGAGTACCAGGGCCGCGTCTGGAACGCCGTGCGCGACGCCCAGCAGCGCGCCTTCGACGCGCTGCGGCCCGGCGTGCGCTGCGGCGACGTCGACGCGCTCGCGCGCAAGAGCCTCACGGACGCAGGGTTCGGCCCCGGCTACGCCTTCTTGACCCACCGTCTCGGCCACGGGATCGGCATGGAGGGCCACGAGTGGCCCTACTTCGACGGCGGCAGCGACGTGCGGCTGGAGCCCGGCATGACGCTCTCCGACGAGCCCGGCATCTACCTCCCCGACCGCTTCGGCGTGCGCATCGAGGACATCGTCGTCGCCACCCCCGACGGCGCCGACCACTTCGGCACCTGGCAGCTCGCCCCGACGTCCCCGGCCTAAATCGCGTCGCGCCAGCGCCTTGGGGGCCGGGCGGGAATCGGGCCCGGAAGTTCGGCCGCCGCGGTCAGCGCCGTCCGGAATCTCCTGCAGAGGCCGTCAGCACCGTTCCGCCCGCGGGAGGAACGATCCGGCCAAAGGAGGCACGGAGTGCAGCGTTTCGCAGCCCACGTCCTTTGCCGCGTGTTCGAAGGCGCGCTGGCGCTGGCCGTGATTCAGATCGCCTACACGCTGGGCCGACTGCTGTTCCACTAGGGGTGGCAGCTGTCCTGCGCGGGCCGCG
>CAYGPA010000712.1:0-2038 GCA_964351535.1 uncultured Planctomycetaceae bacterium | reverse complement strand
AGGGCGCGACCTTCGAGCAGGTCATGGCCGCGACCGGCATGCGCGTCGACCGCCTCGACCGCGACCCCGCGGTGCGCGCGGCGGCGCTGGCGCGCCTGTGGATCCAGCGGCTGGGCGGCGAAGAGGCGCTGCGGGCCGCGTACAAGGCCGAGCGCAGCTGGTTCGAGGCCCGCTTCGGCGCCGGCGTGCGCGCGCGCGCGCTGTTCCTCATCGCCGCACGCCTGCCCAACCCGCTGAACCCGCGCACCTTCGAGGAGGCCGAGGCCACGCTGCGCGAGCTGCGCGCGAAGATCCGCACCGAGGCGGACTTCGTCGCGGCCGTCGCGCGCCACTCCGAGGATGCGCCGACGCGCGACCAGCAGGGCGACCTGGGCTGGGTCCGCCAGCAGGACACGCGCCTCTCCGCCGAGGCTCGCAGCGCGCTCTTCGAGCGCGGAGCGGCCCTGCAGCCCGAGGCCGGCCGCGACGTCCGCCTCCTGGGACCGTTCCGGCTCCAGGGGGGCTGCGTGCTACTCTGGGCGCTCGAGCGCAGCGCCACGCCCACGTGGGACGAGATGCGCCCGCACGTCGACAACGAGCTGCGCCGGCGCTTCGTCGAGGAGTCGCTGCCGCGCGAGAGCGTCGAGACCTTCATCACACCGCAATGACCGCAGGGATTCCGGAGACGCGATGCTGATCGGCAAGATCGTCGGGAGCGTGGTCGCCACGCAGAAGGACGAGAAACTCGAGGGGCGCAAGCTGCTCGTCGTCCAGGTGCACGACCACGAGAACCAGCCGACGAAGCAGTACGTCGTGGCCGTCGACTCGGTCCAGGCCGGCGTCGGCGACATGGTGCTCTACGCGACGGGCTCGAGCGCGCGCCAGACCACGCTGACCGAGAACCGGCCGTGCGACGCCGTCGTGATGGCCGTGGTCGACTCGTGGGACCTCGGCGGCGAGAACGTCTACGAGAAGTGGGCGCCGGCCGCCGCCGGGCGCTGAGGGACGCACGTCGATGTACCTCGCCCGCGTGACCGGCCGCGTCGTCGCCTCGCAGTGTTACCCCGGCCTCGAGGGCGTGGCGCTGCAGTGGATCCAGCCGCTCGACGAGCACGGCGCGAAGATGGGCGGCCAGCTCGTGGCCTGCGCGACCGTGTCGACGGGGCCTGGAGACCTCGTGCACTTCGTCGACGGCCGCGAGGCCGCGCTCGCGTGCCCCGAGACCTTCGTGCCCGTGGACGCCGCCATCCTGGGCTTCGTCGAGCAGGCCGTGGCGAACGGCGTCGACCTCGACGAAGCGTCCCGACCCGCGCCCCGACCCGCAAACGGCACGCGAGGAGCCCGCTGATGTTCCTCGCGCAGGTCGTCGGCACGGTCGTCTCGCCGGTCCAGCACCCGATCCTCGACGGCGAGAAGCTGCTGATCGTGCGCCCGGTCGACCCGCACGGCGAGGCCCTGGGCAAGACGCGCGTCGCGCTCGACCGCGCGCAGGCAGGCGTTGGCGACCGCGTGCTCGTGATCGACGAGGGCAACTCGGGCCGCCAGATCCTGGGATCCAAGGACGCGCCCGTGAAGACGATCGTCGTCGGCGTCGTGGACTACGTCGAACTCGGGAGCGAGCTCGCCTACAGCCACCGCGCCACGGAGGGAACGCGATGAGCCTCGAACAGCTGGCCCGCGAGCGCGGCTGGACCGACGAGGAGGCGCGCCTGCGCCGCGGCATCTGCGAGATCGGGCGCCTGGCCTACTCGAAGAACCTGATCGTCGGCGCCGACGGCAACCTCTCGGCGCGCATGTCCGACGGCACGGTGCTGATCACGCCCGCGGGGGCGATGAAGGGTTTCCTCGAGCCCGAGCAGATCGCGCACATCGACATGCAGGGCGAGGTCGTCGACGGCGGACCCGGCGCGTCGACCGAGAAGGGCATCCACCTCGTCTGCTACGAGCAGCGCAGCGAGATGAAGGCCGTCGTGCACGCCCACCCGCCGCACGCGGTCGCGATGACGATCGCCGGCATCGACCTGCAGACGCCCTTCATCCCCGAGATCGTCGTCACGAT
>CAYGPA010000711.1:1509-2040 GCA_964351535.1 uncultured Planctomycetaceae bacterium | reverse complement strand
GCCATCTCCGCGATGCCGTCGTCATCCAGATCGTCGAGGCGGCAGAGGTCGACTCCGTATCGCCCCCCGGCGTCCCCTCCACGGTCGACTCTCGAGACCGCTCCCGTTCTCGCGGACACGACTAGCACGGCACCGACTCCCCCGGCGAACCCTGGATGCCCGATGGCTAACTCCGGGTAGCCGTCTCCGTCGATATCTCCCAGCGAGATCGCGGGTCCTCCGTCTGCGAAGTCCGATCCGCGACCTGCATCCGGCGTCACGGTCGTGGAGTCCAGGCACCAGGCCTCGTGATAGATCTCCTCCTCGTTCGGCGCGCAGCTCGCGGCGAGCGATACACCGAGCAGCAAGACGCCGAGCCTTCGCGAGGCGGCGTTACGGCAGCAGCAACATCGCGTCGCCATAGCTGTAGAAGCGGTACTCGTGCTCGATCGCCTCGCGGTAGAGCCGCAGCACGCGGTCGCGGCCGGCGAAGGCGGAGACGAGCAGCAGCAGTGTGCTCTTCGGCAGGTGGAAGTTCGTGCGCAGGGCGTC
>CAYGPA010000711.1:0-1499 GCA_964351535.1 uncultured Planctomycetaceae bacterium | reverse complement strand
CCTGGAACTCGTAGCCAGGGACGAGGAACAGGTTCGTGTCGCCGAAGCCCGGCTCGACGCGGCGGTCGGCCGCGGGGCTGCTCTCGAGGGCGCGCACGACCGTCGTGCCGACGGCGACGACGCGGCCGTTGCGGCGGCGGCAGCGGTCGATCCACTCGGCGGTCTTCGGGGGGACCTCGAAGGACTCGCTGTGCATCACGTGGTCTTCGGTGTCGGCGGCGGTGATCGGGCGGAAGGTGCCCTCGCCGACGTGCAGCGTGACCATGGCGCGCTCGACGCCGGCGAGTTGCAGGCGGCCGAGGAGCTCGAACGTGAAGTGCAGGCCCGCGGTCGGCGCGGCGACGGCGCCCGGGAAGCGCGCGAAGACGGTCTGGTAGCGCTCGCGGTCGGCGACGCGGCGCGGGTCGTCGCCGCGCGGGCGCTTGACGTAGGGCGGCAGCGGCATGCGGCCGACGCGCTCGACGAGGTCGGCGACGGGGAGGCTGCTCGCCGCGGGGTCCTCGAGGCGCACGAGCCACGCGCCGGGGGCGTCGTCGCCCTCGAGACGCTCGTCGAGGTGCGCGCGCAGCGCGCCGTCCTCGAGCTCGAGCACGTCGCCGGGCTTCAGGCGCCGCGACGGACCGACCTGGGCGCGCCAGCGGTCCTCGCCGCGCGCCTCGAGCAGCAGGCACTCGACCGCGCCGCCGCTGGCGCGCTTCCCGCACAGGCGTGCGGCGCGCACGCGCGTCTCGTTCAGCACGACGAGGTCGCCCGCGGCGAGCAGCCGGGGCAGGTCGCGCACGTGCAGGTGCTCGGTGCGGTCGGCCCCGATGTGGTGGACGAGCAGGCGCGCGGCGTCGCGCGGCTCGACCGGCACCTGCGCGATGCGCTCGGGGGGCAGCTCGTAGTCGAACTCCGCGACGTTCACGCGCGCCTCCTCGTCCGCAGCAGGCCGTCGAGCGCGAGCAGCGCGAAGAACGGCAGCGCCAGCGCCGGCCAGAGCCACGCGGGCTCCTCCCAGACCTCGTCGACGCGCCAGCGCGCGAGCGGTGCGTAGAGCCACGGCGCCGCGGCCAGGAGCCAGGTCCACGCGAGGCTCGGGCGCAGCGCCACGAACGGCACGATCCACGTCAGGTACCAGGGGTGCAGCGTCGGGCTCAGCACGAGGAACGCCCCCACCAGCACGCCGCACGCGCGCAGCGGTTCGACCTTGCGGAGCCACAGGAACGCGGCGAGCGCGAGCCACGCGAGGCCGATGGCCGCGCGGCCGAGGCGGCGCGGGTCGGTCCACCAGGAGTCGCCGGCGAAGTCCTCGAACAGCGGCTCGACGTGGCGGTACACGAGGCTCGTCGACTCCCAGCGCAGCGCGTACTCGGAGAGTCCCGTCCCCAGACCCGCTCGGCCGCCCTCGAGCACGAGCAGCGGCGCGAAGGCGGCCGCGACCAGCGCGAGGGCCACGAGCGCATCGCGCCAGGCGCCACGGCCGCGATGGACGAACGGCAGGCCGCAGACCGGCAGCA
>CAYGPA010000710.1:0-2044 GCA_964351535.1 uncultured Planctomycetaceae bacterium | reverse complement strand
CCGAGTAGAACGGCAACACCGTCGCCGCGAGGAAGCAGACGAAGAACAGGCTGAGGAGCGTTTCCATGGGGTGCGGGGTCGACCGAGCCGCCGCGAAGGCCGGAGGTCGGCCTGCGCGAGGTCGGCGCTTCCCCCGCTAGTGGCGGAAGTGCCGCAGGCCCGTGAAGACCATGGGCACGCCGCGCGCGTCGCAGGCCTCGACGACGGCGTCGTCGCGAACGGAGCCTCCGGGTTGCAGCAGGGCGGCGACGCCGGCTTCCATGGCGGTCTCGGGGCCGTCGGGGAACGGGAAGAAGGCGTCCGAGGCGAGGACCGAGCCGCGCACCTCGTCGCCGGCCTTGTGGATCGCGAGACGCACGGCGTCCACGCGGCTCATCTGGCCGGCGCCGACGCCCAGCACGCGCGTGCCGGTCGCCAGCACGATGGCGTTCGACTTGACGTGCTTGCAGATCCTGGCGGCGAAGAGCATCGCGGCGAGCTGCTCGTCGGAGGCCTGCGCCTTCGTGCGCGTCGTGAGTTCGCCGTCGGCCTCCGCGGCCAGGTCGCGGGTCTGCAGCAGGAAGCCGCCGACCAGGGGCTTCATCTCCAGCGCGTTCGCGTCGCGCGAGGCCGGGCCGTACTCGCCGCAGGAAAGAAGCCGCACGCTCTTGCCCCACTTGGGCTTCTTGGTGAGCAGCTCGAAGGCGTCTTCGTCGAAGGACGGGGCGACGATGGCCTCGACGAAGCGGTTCTCGGAGACGAGGAACTCCGCGCTGGCGAGGTTCACGGGACGCGTGAACGCGAGCACCGAGCCGAAGGCGGACAGCGGATCGCCGGCCCAGGCGTGCTCGAGCGCCTGCTCGATCGTCTTCCCGGCCGCCGCGCCGCAGGGGTTGTTGTGCTTCGTGACGGCGACGAAGGGCTCGGCGAATTCCTTGGCGAGCCCGTGCGCCGCGTCGAGGTCGATCAGGTTGTTGTACGAGAGCGCCTTGCCGTTCAGGACCTCGGCGCCGGCCACGCTGGGCTCGACGGCGCCGGGCAGGCGGTAGAACGCGGCCTCCTGGTGCGGGTTCTCCCCGTAGCGCAAGCCGCTCGCGCGCCGGCCGGCCAGCGCGAACGACTCGGGAAAGCGCGTGTCGGCGTGGCCGTCGGCGACCTCCTGCCCGTGCAGCCAGGCCGAGATGGCCGCGTCGTAGCGCGCCGTCGCCTGGAACGCCTTCAGCGCCAGGTCGCGCCGGAAGGCCTCGGACAGCTCGCCGCTCGTCGCGCGCAGCTCGGCCACGACGCGCGCGTAGTCGGCCGGGTCGGTCACGATGCCGACGTGCCGGTGGTTCTTCGCCGCGGAGCGCACCATGGTCGGACCGCCGATGTCGATCTGCTCGACCGCCTCGGCGCGCGACACGCCCTCCTTCGCCACCGTCGCCTCGAAGGGGTACAGGTTGACGACGACGAGGTCGATGCCCTCGATGCCGTGCTCCGCCATCGCCGCGCGGTGCGACCCTTCCTCGCGCAAGGCCAGGATTCCGCCGTGAACGCGCGGATGCAGCGTCTTCACGCGCCCGTGCATGATCTCGGGAAAGCCCGTGTAGTCCGAGATCTCCTGCGCCGCGACACCCGCGTCGCGCAGCGCCTTGTACGTCCCGCCCGTCGAGAGGATCGAGACGCCGAGCCCGACGAGTTCACGGGCGAACTCGACGACACCGGACTTGTCGGAAACGCTGACGAGCGCGCGCCGCACCTGAGTTGCCATGCGCAGAAGCTCCTGGCCCACCCGGGCCTAGAAGAAGTTGCGAGGAGTGGGGAAGCGCGGAGTCTAGGGGCGCTCGGGGTCACGGTCTAGCGCGGACTGTTCACGACGCGTAGCTCGAAACGGCTCGACTCGGCCGCGCGCTCGTGAACAGGTCGGGCTAGACTGCGTCGCTCATGCGGCACGCGGTTCCGAGTCTGCGCCCTTTCCCGTATGCGCCGGTCCTCGTTCTGGCCGCGCTGCTCGCGGCCGCCTGCTCCGGCGAGCCGGCGCCGGGGGCCGACGGGAGTCCCGACAACCTCGTCGTGATCGTCGTGG
>CAYGPA010000709.1:0-2049 GCA_964351535.1 uncultured Planctomycetaceae bacterium | reverse complement strand
ACGCACAGCTTGCCGCCGTGGAAGTTCAGGTTGCCGGCCTGGAAGCCGTACACGACGATCCCGGCCTCGCTCGGCAGGACGTCGCGCACCGAGAGCGCGAACGCCTGCGGCGCCGAAGCGCTGGCGAAACCGGTCCAGGTCACGAAGGGCACGCATCCGAGGGAGTTGACCTTGCCCGTGCAGTAGGCGGACGTCGCGTCCTGTGCGAACGGGAACGCTCCCATGTCCGCGCGGGTGCCGTCGGGGTCGAGCGCGAGCGCCGGGTTGCCGGTGTCGATGCACGGCGAACCGTCCTGCAGCCGGTAGTCGCCGTTCGCGGCGTCCACGAACAGCGGGACCTGGCTGATGTTGGTCCCCGAAGCGCTCGGGTTGCCCGTGCCGACGTCCGAGAACTCGATGTCCGCCACGAGGAACTCGCCCGCGACGTCGGCGGTGTTCCCGTGGACGATGGACGTGTCGACCGTGAGCTCGCCCGTGAAGCTCCCGCCACGGAGGCCGGGCCCCTGGTTGTCGGCCACCGTGCAGCGTTCCAGGTTGGCGAACGGCCCGGAGAAGTTCCCCGCGTTGCTCATGTCCACGCCGCCGAGGTCGTTGTCGGCGATCAGCGTGTCGAAGGCGTGCACCGTGGGGAAGCCGAAGTTGCCGCCGGCGTCGAACAGCGCGACGCCCCGCGCACCGTTGCCCGTGATGCGGCAACCGTTCAGGGTCGCCGTGGTCAGGGTCTCCTCGGAATCGATCTTGAGCCCCACGCCCGTGTTGTCGCGAATGGTGGTGTTGGTCAGCGTCGCCGAGCACGCGGTGAAGATCAGCAGGTCGCCGAACCCGATCAGCTCGATCCCCCGTCCCGCGACACCCGAGACGTGGCAGTCGACGACCTGGGCGTCGACGATGTCACCCGAGGTGCCGACGAACGAGTCCGCGACGGACCGAAGGCTGATTCCGACGCCGGTACCGCCCTCGACCCGCAGGTCGCTCAAGACGGGAGAGAGATTGCCACCGACCGCGGCCACGTAGACGCCCTGCTGCTCCGGGAGGATTCGAAAGCCCTCCAGACGCGTGATTCGCGTGCGGTAGAAGATCTGTGTCTGGAAATCGCGTCGCGAGTTGATGAACACGGTGCGCAGACCCGTGCCGACGATGGTCGTCGCCGCGGACCCTGCGTCGGAGACGATCTCGACGTCGGAGCCTCCGGATCCCGTCCTCTGCTCCAGGGCCAGGGGAAAGACCTCACCGTTCGCGACGGAGTACGTGCCGGGCGCGACGTGGATCGTGTGCACGCCGGTCGGCGACGTCAGCGGAACGTTGTTCAGCGCGAACGTGATGCTGGCCCACGACGTGCCGGGCGTCAGACCGTCGTTGCCGTTGCTTCCGGAGCTCGAGGAAACGTAGTAGTCGCCGGCCAGCGCGGGTGCGCCCAGGAGCAGCGAGACCGCCAGACCGTGCAGCGCGGACGAGAAGAGCTTCGGCATCGTCGACAACCTTTCGGGGTCGCGGAACCTCCCCCGCCGAGGAGGGCACGGGCGCACAGCGCCGCGAGCGGCGAGGGCTCGCCCTCGTTTCTGCGGCATCCGAGCGCATCGCGGGGCATCAACTCCGAGAAAATGCCGTGGTCGCGCTCCGCGGGCATCCGTGGGGCTTGCAGCGGCGCCTCCCGGTCGCGTCAAGGTGCGATCAAGAAGCGCGCGGCGTCGGTCAAGCCGTCGCCGAAGCCCGCGGGGTCGGCGGCGTCGCGCAGGCGCCACTGGACGTAGGTCGTCTGGCCCGCGGTCAGCATGGCGTCGACGCCGCTCTGGATGCGCGCGTTGAAGTTGCGCGTCAGCGTGCCCGAGCAAGGCGGCGCTCCGGTGGCCTTGGCGATCTTCACCGGCAGGTAGCGCTGGAGCGGGGCCTTCACGCACAGCTTGCCGCCGTGGAAGCTCAGGTTGGCGGCCTGGAAGCCGTAGACCAGCAGCCCCGCCTCGCTCGGCAACACGTCGTGCGCGGTCAGCGCGAACGGCTGCGGCGCGGAGGTGCTGGCGAAGCCCGTCCACGCGACGAACGGCACGCAAC
>CAYGPA010000708.1:0-2049 GCA_964351535.1 uncultured Planctomycetaceae bacterium | reverse complement strand
GCGACCGTCGTGCGCTGAGCGTCGAAGTCGACGCGGTGGACGTCGATCGCGCCGGTCTGCTCGTCGAGGACGCGCACGTACACCTCGCCGGTCGTCGGGTCGAACGGCAGCCCGGCCTTGGCGACCAGCTCGTCGCTGACCAGTCCGTCTCCGTCCTGATCCTGCAGCGCGTTCTGCCCGGTGAGGGAGTGGAACGAGCCACCCGTCGGGATACTCGTGCTGTGGATCTTGTTGAACTCGAAGATCAGGTTCCGCGCGTACTCGTCGACGCGATCGGCGAGTCCCGGGAGGAACTCCTGCATCACGTCGAGCGTGCCTCCGATCGCTCCGCCGCGCAGGTCGATGGGCTGCGGGGAGCCGCCGAGCGTGACCTGGACGCTGCCGTCGACCCCGACCAGCGCTCCCAGCTTGCTCACGGTCGTCGGGCTGACGAGCATGTAGCCGCCGATCAGCACGCGGGCCGCGCCGCTCTGGTCCTCGGAGTAGCGGACGTCGACCAGCTCCGACAGCTGGCGAATCGCCTCCTGCCGCTGGTCGCGCAGGTCGTTCGCCGTGCCGCCGCCGGCCTCGAACTTCACGATCTCGGAGTTCAGCGTGCCGACCTCCTGCGCCAGCACGTTGACCTCGCGGGTCAGGTTGTCGACGCGCTCGGCGAACTCGAAGCGCAGCGCGCCGACGTCGCCGGAGAGCTCGCGCACGCGCAGCGCGAGGTCCTCGCTGGCCTGCACGACGCTCTCCCGCAGCACGGGGTCGCTGGGAGACGCGGACAGGCCCGAGAGAGCGCCGAAGAGCGCGTCGAGCGCCGTGCCGGGATTGACGTCGGACAGTCCGCTGAAGAGCATCTCGGCGCGCGAGAGGGCCTCGTAGCGCGCCTCCTGCCGCCCGAACGAGCCGGTCTGCGCGACCAGGCGCTTGCCGAGCAGGTCGTCGGTCACGCGCTGGACGACGTCCGCGTTCACTCCCGAGCCGAGCAGCAGTCCGCGCAGCTGCTGGGTCCGGCCGGGACCCTGCAGCACCGACTGCCGCGAGTAGCCCGGCGTCGCGGCGTTGGTGATGTTGTGCCCGGTCGTGTCGAGGCCCGCCTGCGCGGTCAACAAGCCCTGCAGACCGATGTTCATTCCGAGACTGGACATGCGCTCAGGCCTCCGCGTCGACGAGGCCGCCGCTCTGGGATCCGTCGTTGCCGCAATGCTCCACCAGGACGCCCTGGACGAGCTCGCCGATCAGCCGGTGCTGGTATCGCGCCTGGGCCGCGACGCGGCGTCCTTGACGCGCGACGCGCGCCAGGGTCTGCCGCAGCTCGGCGCGCAGACGCGCGCAGCGCTCGCCGTTCGGGCCGAGACGCTCGAGGATGCTCGTCATCGTCAGCACGCGTCCGGACACGCGCCAGGCCGCGCCGAGCCGGCGCAGCACGAGCTGGCGACGCGCGGCGCGCTTGCCGGCCGTCGCGAGCTCCGCCTCGAGCTCGCGCACCGAGGCGGTCACGTCGCTCGGAGCCCCGCGCAACAGCACCTCGGCCTGGCGCTGCAGGCACGCCTCGACACGCTGCTGGGCGCTGCACTCCTCGAGCAGGTAGGACTCGAGCTGCTGAACGGCCGTGTCGACGTGGTTCACCGGGCCGCCTCCGCGTCCGAGGACTCGTCGGCGACTTCCGTCGCGCCGCCCAGTCCGGGCAGCAGCACGTCGCGCAGGCCCAGACCGCCGGTCTCCGCGATCGCCTTGCCGAGATGCTCGTCGAGCCATCCGCCGTACACGTCGGAGCCCGTCGACTTCCCGAAGAAGCCCTCGGGCAGCGCGTTGCGCATCTCCTTCACGAGCATGCTGGCCAGGAGCTCCTCGAAGCGAGCCGCGGCCTCCTCGGGGGAGCTCTGCGCGCTGCCCCGGAGCTTGCCGACGCGCGCGTCCGCGAGCGAGTCGAGCGCCTGGGTCGACGCGAGCGAAGAGTGGATGCCGTCCATGCTCAGATCCTTTCGATGCGGGCCAGCAGCAGGCCTGCCTGGGACATGGCCTCGAGGATGGAGATCGTCTCGCGCGGCGTGGCGCCCAAGA
>CAYGPA010000707.1:0-2070 GCA_964351535.1 uncultured Planctomycetaceae bacterium | reverse complement strand
AGCCGGAGGAGCGCGCGGAGCTCCTGGCCCTCGAGGCCGGCATCCTACTGGACCTGGACCGACGCGAGGAGGCCGCCGAGGCCGCGCGACGGGCGCTCGAGATCGATCCGGACTCCGAGGCGGCCGCCGAAGTGCTGGACCGCCTCTCCTGAGCGCGCCACGATGGCGCCCATGGGCCCCGACGACGAGCGCGCAGGCTTCTACGTCCTCGACGGCGTCGACGGCTGCGGCAAGAGCACGCAGTCGGCGCGGCTCGTCGAGGCGCTGGCCGCGCGCGGCGGCCCGCCGCCGCTCCACCTGCGCGAACCCGGCAGCACGGCCGCCGGCGAGCGCATCCGCGCGCTGCTGCTCGACCGGGAGCTGCACCTCGGAGCGCCCGCGGAGGCGCTGCTCTTCGCCGCGGCGCGACGGCAGACCCTCGACGAGCTGGTGCGACCCGCGCTGGCCGCGGGGCGCGACGTCGTCTGCGAGCGTTTCCACGCGGCGACCTACGCCTACCAGGCGGTCGCCGGGGAGGTGGACGAACGGCGCGTGCTGGACCTCCTCGAGACCTGGTGCGGCGCGCCGCGGCCCGATCTCGAGCTGATCCTCGACGTCGACGTCGACGAGGCCGCCGGGCGTCGCGGGCCCGCCAGCGACCGCATCGAGGAGAAGGGACTCGCGTTCCAGCGCCGCGTCGCCGAGGGCTTCCGCCGCTACGCGCAGCTCGTGCCGCGCGCCGTCGTCGTCGACGGCAGCGGCTCGCCCGAGGAGGTCGCCGCCCGGATCTGGACGCTCGTCGGCGAGCGTTCTCCGCGCGGCGACGTGGCGCCGCAGGAGCGCGGTCGATGAGCGGCTCGGCAGCGGCCGGCGGGGACGCGGCCGGCGTCCTCGGCCACGGAACCGTCCTGCGCGGCCTGTGGCGCGCCGCCGCGGAGCGGCGGCTGCCGCACGCGCTGCTGTTCGCCGGCCCCCGCGGCATCGGCCGCTTCCGCGCCGCCGAGGCGTTCGCGCGCGGCCTCCTGTGCGAGCGCGGCCCCGGTGAGCCCTGCGAGGCGTGCGGCGCCTGCAAGCGCGCGCGCTCGGGCAACCACCTGGACCTCTTCGTGCTCGATCCGATCGCGGAGGAACGCGAGAGCCTCCCGCTGCACCGCTTCGCCTACCGCCCCGCGGAGAAGCGTCCGCCCGAGGACCGCGACCGCCCTTGCGCGGAGGAGTTCTTCGCGCTGCGGGCCGCCGAGCGCGGCTGGCGCGTGGCGCTCGTGCGCGAGATGGAGCGCGCCACGCCCGAGGCGCAGAACGCGGTGCTGAAGTCGCTGGAGGAGCCCACGGCCGACTGCCTGTGGATCCTCGAGTGCTCGCGGCTCGAGGCGCTGCTGCCCACGATCCACTCGCGCTGCATCCGCGTTCCGTTCGCGGCGCTCGAGCGCGAGGACGCGGCCCGGGTGCTCGCGCAGCAGGGCGTACCCACCGACGAGGCGCAGCGACTCGCGCGCTGGAGCCACGGCTCGCCGGGCGCGGCGCTGGAACTGCGCGAGCGCGCCGGCCCCCCGATGCGCGAGCGCATCGTCGCGGCGCTCGCGGCCGACGGCGACCCGATCGCGCAGTCGCGCGCCCTGTGGGAGCTCGACGGTCGCTTCCGCGGCCGGACGGCCTCGGCCCAGGCCCGCGAGCGCGCGCGCGCGGCGCTCGGACTGACGCTCGCGGTGCTCGGGGACGGCCTGCGCTGGTCCGCCGGCGTGTCGCCGAGCGACCTGGCCCACGGAGACCTCTTCGAGCCCGGCGCGACGCTCGGCGAACTGCCGCGGGTCGAAGCCTTGTGGCGAGAGCCCTTGCAAGCAGCCCTGCTCGCCCGCGAGGATGTCGAGCAGAACCTCGCGCCCGACGCGGCCCTCGACCGGGCCTTCGCCGCGCTCCCGGACGTCCGGGGCGCCCAGGGTGCGCAGGGTCCGCGCCGATGAGCCAAGATCCCTTTCGCAAGCTGGCCCGCGAGGACGGGCGTTACTCGCCCGAGGCCTTCCGGTTCCTCTTCGAGTCGCTGGAGCACGCGGTGCGGCTGGCCGGCAAGGACGCCGCCGAGGGCACCGAGCG
>CAYGPA010000706.1:0-2074 GCA_964351535.1 uncultured Planctomycetaceae bacterium | reverse complement strand
CAGGAAGCGCCGCACGTTGGCGTAGGAGGCCGTGTCGACGTCGATCGAGAAGGTCGAGAGGGGGTCGCTTGCGACGGCGGTGAAACCGCGTTCCTGGATGCGGTCGTAGGCTTCTGTGCTCGACGGTTCGTCTTCGTCGATGTATCCGAGGCCGCTCAGTCCGTCGAGTGCACCTTCCTCGTCGCCGATGTACCCGAGAGCCCTGAGGGCTTGCGGGGCGGATCTCCGCTTCGCTCGGTCGCGCCCCGGGCCCCCGTAGTAACCGAGCGATTGGAGATCGCTTCCGGAGGCGCCGTCGACGTAGCCCAGGCCCTGCAGGACATCAGCATCACGCCTCGCGAGCGCGGAGCCCACCGCGGGGGGGTCTTGCCCGAAGATGTTGTAGATGAACGGCGCAGCTTCGTCGTCGCCGCCCGTGAAGAACGAGATGCCCGCGACCGCGAGAAAGAGCGCCGCGGTGGCCGAGACCATCGTCAGCAGGACCTTGGGCAGCAGTCGCGGGCGCGGAGCGCGCGCTGCGCGCTGCGCGATCGCGTCGCGCTGCGTGGCCGTCAACTCGGGCGCCGCGTCGCCCGCGAGCTCGCGCTCCAGCGTCGCCGCCAGCGCGCGCAGATCCTCCACGGCCTCGCGGCACGCATCGTCGTCCTGGACCGCGCGCTCGACGAGCGCCACGTCCGCGCCCTGGAGCTCGCCCAGCGCGTACGCCGTCAGCCGCGGATCGTCCGGAGTGATGTGTTCGTTCTTCATGCCGAGCCTCCCGTCGCTCCCTCGAGCCGTGCGCCGCCGAGCTTCTCGCGCAGCGCCTTCAAGCCGACGTGGATGCGCCAGCCGACGTTCGCCACCGACTGCTCGGTGGCGCCGGCGATCTCCGCGTAGGAGAGGCCGTCCTGGAACTTCATGCGCAGCGCCTCGCGCTGCTCCGCGGGGAGCTCGGCCAGGGCGCGCGCGACGCTCGACAGCGTGTCGCCGCGCTCGGCGCTCTCCGCGGGATCGGGCGCGTCGTCGTGACGGTCGCCGACCTCGGACGTCATGGCTCGCATCGGGCGCTCCTTGCGCTGCAGATCGAAGGCCAGGTTCCGCGTGACCGCGAAGAGCCACTCGCCCTCGCGCCCCTCGAGCTTCTCGCGCCGCTCGCGGCAGAGCCGGAGGAAGGCCTCCTGCACCACGTCGCGCGCGCGCTCGAGGTCGCCGCCCAGGAGCAGGGCCGTGCGCCGCACGAGGGGCCGCTCCCAGCGCGCGAGCGCTGCTGCGATCCACTGCGGCTCCGTGTGTGTCCCCATGCTCCCGGACGGGGATCGTCCCCGGCCACCAGGGGAACGCTCGGGAGCCGCCGTCCATAGGCGCAATCCGACCCCGATCGCCTAAGTCCTTGCGCGGCAGGGGCTAGCCTGCAGCCGTGAACGCCGTGCAGCGAGGGCGCCGGCGGGGAGCGGGGCGCGCGGACCTAGCGGGCGGGGTTCGCCGGGCGCTCGGCCAGCTTGACCTTCATCTCGACGTCGCGGCCGTCGCGCCAGATGCGCAGGTCGACCTGCGAGTTCGGGCTGACCTCGGCGATCGCGTTCATGAGGTCGGGCGTGTCGGCGATGGGGCGGCCGCCGATCGACTCGATCACGTCGCCGGGGCGCAGGCCGGCGAGGCGCGCCGGGCCTTCCTCGTAGACCTTCTCGATCGCGACGCGGCTCGTGCCGCGGTAGCTCTGGCGCAGCGCTTCGTCGGTGCTGAAGGCCAGGATGCTGATGCCGAGCCAGCCGCGGCGTACCTCACCGTGCGCGAGCAGCTCGCGGACGACGAAGCGCACGATGCGCGCGGGGATCGCGAAGCCCATGCCCTGGCTGCCGTTGAACTGCGGACCGACGGCGGTGTTGATGCCGACGATCTCGCCCTCGAGGTTCACGAGCGGGCCGCCGCTGTTGCCGGGGTTGATGGCCGCGTCGGTCTGGATGAAGTCCTCGTACTGCGCGATGTTCAGCCCGTTGCGGCCCAGGCCGCTGACGATGCCGGCCGTCACGGTGTGGCCGATCTCGAGCGGGTTGCCGAAGGCCAGGACCCACTCGCCGACGCGCGCCTCGTCCTG
>CAYGPA010000705.1:0-2079 GCA_964351535.1 uncultured Planctomycetaceae bacterium | reverse complement strand
GGCGTCAGGTCCTGCGGGTTCACGTTGATGTTGAACGTGAACAGCAGGTTCTGGACCAGCGTGCGCACGCTCTGCGGCGAGTCCCCGGTTCCGGACAGACCGGTCACCAGGCCGATGCCGACGACGTGGTTGTCCTCCTGGCCGCGCACGTCGGCGACGTTGCCGATCGGCGTCGAGATCCGGCGCAGGACGCCGGGGCTCGCGGTCGGCTCGCGGCGCGGCGTCTGGCCGTACTCGGCCGTCGACCGCCCGGTCGGCTGCTGCGGCGCCTGGATGCCGTCGCGAGCGCCGACCAGGACCGGGGTCTGGCCCTGGAACGCCAGGAGCAAGGGAAGAGCGAGGAGCGCGATCATGGGGTCGGAGCTTCCGGGTGGGAGATCAGCCGAGTGAGAGAGGAGCCTGGCGGAGGATCAGAACGGCCAGAGCCAACCCCAGAGACGGTGGAACCAGCCGCCCAGCCCGTAGCGCGTGGTCGAGCGCGTCAGCGGACCGTGCCCGCGGTACGTGACCTCCGCGTTGGCGACGAGCTCCGACTGGACCGTGTTGTCCTGCAGGATGTCGTAGCGCCGCACGATGCCGGTGAACTCGATCAGCTTGGTCTCGTCGTCGACGTGGATCTCGCGTCGCCCGGCGATGACGAGGTTGCCGTTCGGCAGCGTGTCCATGACGACCGCCGCGAGGCGCGCGGTGAACGTGCCGTTCTTGTTGTAGCTGGCCGAACCGCTGAAGCCGTCGGTCGAGTCGGCGTCGACGCGCGGCAGGATGTTGAACGTGTTCGGCTTCAGGTCGAACACGTTCAGCTTGTAGTTCAGGTTCGTGGCCTTGTTCAGCCCCGTCGACTCCTCGTTCGCGACGGCCGTGCTCTCCTCGATCAGGATCGTCACGATGTCGCCGACCTTGCGCGCCGTCTTGTTGGAGATGAGCCCGATCGGGCCCTGGTCGGGGTTGTAGATCGAGCCGAAGCGCCGCTGGGCGCTGGCCGGACCCTGGAGGAGAGCGAGGACCGGAAGGACGAGGAGGAGGAGGAGGAGCTTCTTCATGTTCGTTGGGAGGCGTTCGTTAGCGGGACGAGCCGAGTTCGATCGTGACGGTGTCGCGGCTCTCGACCGTGCCCGACATCTCCTTCTGGCTGCTGGCCACGACGACCTGGATGCGGTCGCCGCGCGCGCCGTCCGCCTGGGCGACGGCCGCGATGCGGGCGGTGATGCCGCCCTTCTTGACCTCGAGGTAGACGGTGTCGCCGCGCTGGATGAGGTGCGGACGCCTGACGTCGCGGGTCATCAGAACGTCGCCGGTGCGCAGCGCGCGCGCGGCGACGTTGCCGAGCGCCATGGCCGGCTTCAGCGGGTCGCCCCGCAGCGCGCGGCCGAGGCGGACGCGTCGCATCTCCAGCGCGTCGGCGGTCAGGGTCTCGCCGAGGTCGACGTCGCGCAGCAGGACCGGGACCTCGACCCAGTACTCGACCTCCCAGGCGGTGCGCACGGTGCGGTAGGGCTCGCCGTCGATCAGGATCTGGATCGGCACGGAGACCACTCCGGGCCGCACGCTGCCGCGCGGGAGCGTGGCGCGCAGCTCGTAGGGCTGCACGCCCACCGGCACGTCGAGGGAGACGGGCGTGCCCTGGAGCTTCACGTCGGCGTCGACGCCGTTCAGCTCGCCCGCGAGCGCGTCGCGCGCGACTTCCACGAGGCGCGACGCCCCCACGAGCTCGGTGAGAGGGACGATGCGCGTCGACGGCGCGCCGACGAACTCGATCTGGACCGCGCCGAAGCGCGCCTGGATCTGGCGTGCGATGGACGCGCGGTCGAGCACGCGCGCGAAGCCCGGCGCGGGCGCGTAGCCGAGCGGCAGGGCCGCCAGATCCTCCGCGCCGGCGACCTCGTCGCCGGTGACCGTGGCGACGGCGCCGAGCGTGATCTCGGTGCCGCGCACGTGGGATTGCGCGGGCAGCGTGACGGTGATTCCGAGGAGCAGTGTCGCGATGAACATGGTGAACGCCTAGCGGATCATCTGGTTGACTTGCTGGAGCATCTCGTCGCTGACGCTGATCGCGCGCGAGTTGATCTCGTAGTTGCGCTG
>CAYGPA010000704.1:0-2095 GCA_964351535.1 uncultured Planctomycetaceae bacterium | reverse complement strand
CGCCTCGACCACCGCGACCACGACCTGCCCGAGGCCTTGCTGCGCCTCGAGGGCGTACCCGGCTCGGCCGCGAACGCGCGGCGACCCCAGCGCCCGATCGGCTCGCGCTTCCTCCCGGGGCTGGCCAAGGTCTCCGCGCTCTGGCTCTTCGCCTACACGTTCATCTTCAACTTCTCCGTCGTCCGGGGCTCCTCCATGGCGCCCGGGATCCGCGACGGAGACCGCATCGTCGTCGACCACGTCAGCCACCTGATCGCGGGCGTGCAGCGCGGCGACATCGTCGTGCTGCGCTACCCGATGGACCCGTCGATCGACTACATCAAGCGCGTCGTCGGCCTGCCCGGAGACGACGTGCGCATCGACGGCGGTCGCGTGTGGGTCAACGGCGAGCTGCTGCCCGAGCCCTACGTCGACCGGCCCGACGTCTCCGACCACGTGCGCGTCTGCGTGCAGCCCGGGCACTACTACGTGCTGGGCGACAACCGGCCGCGCTCGTCGGACAGCCGCGAGTTCGGCCAGGTGGCCTTCGACGCGATCCGCGGGCGCGTGAACGTGCGCGTGTGGCCGCTGGGGCGCCTCGGCCTGCTCTGAGACGGTCAGCGCGGGCGCTCGATGCGCGTGGTCAGCGCGCCGATGCCGCCGACGCGGCAGGTGACCACGTCGCCGTCCTGCAGCGGGCCGACGCCGGCGGGTGTGCCCATGAGGATCACGTCGCCCGCGTGGAGCGTCAGGTGGCGCGAGAGATACGCGAGCGCCGTCGGCACGTCGACGATCCACGCGGACGTCGAGGCGCGCTGGCGCAGCTCGCCGTTCACCTCGGCCTCGACGGTCAGGTCGGCGACGTCGAGGTGCGAACGCGGGACGAGGCACGGGCCGAGGGGGCCGAAGCCGTCGAGGTTCTTGGCGCGGAACCACGGGTACTTCAGGTTGCGGTCGTGCCCCTGCAGCGAACGCGCGGTGAGGTCGTTCGCGACCGTGTAGCCCGCGACGTGGTCGAAGGCGTCCGCCGGGTCGATGTGGGAGCCGGAGCGGCCGAGGACGAGCGCGAGCTCCGCCTCGTGGTCGACGCGACCCTCGTACCAGCTCGGGACGACGACCGTCGCGCCGTGGGGGACGAGCGTCTCGGGCAGCTTGTTGAAGAACAGCGGCTCCTCGGGGACGTCCTCGCCGAACTCGGCGGCGTGCTCGCGGAAGTTCTTGCCGAGGGCGAGCACCTTGCCGACGCGCCGGCGGTCGACGGGCAGCAGGACCTGCTCGGGTGCGGGGACCTCGCGCAGCTTGCGGCTCGCGAGCAGCTCCTCGAGCGCGGCGGGCGCGAGCCACTCGCGCTCCGCCAGCCACAGCGGGTCGTCGGCGGGGCCGGGCTCGCGGGTGCGCGCGTAGGCCGCGACGTCCAGCGTGCGGCCGCCGCAGCGCAGCAGCACGGTCGGGCCGTGGGGCCCGGGCACGCGCACGAGCGCCGGGCGCAGCGCGGCGGCCTCGGCCGTGGAAGCCTCGGGAGCCACGCGCGCTCAGTCCGCGCTCGGCAGCGCCGCGCCGAGGGTCAGCATGGCGTAGGCCGTGGCGAGGACGGGGTTGCCCTCCCACCAGCGCGGGCTGTTCTCGTTGACCCACGAGCCGTCGGCGCGGTCCTGGATCGAGATCAAGCGGCCGCTGACCTCGCGCCGCCAGGCGTGGGCGTCGCCGTTCGCGTCGACGAGCTCGGCCTCGCCGTACGCGTCGAGGGCCTTCGCCAGCGTGTAGAAGTAGTAGAAGAGGCCTTGGTACGCGGCGCGCGGGTCGCTCGCGGCCTCGAAGCCCGGGTTCACGTCGAGCGTGTAGTTCTCGCGGCACCAGTCCCAGGCCGCCTGCATGCGCGGGTCGTCCTTCGGCACGCCGGCCAGCACGTGGCACTTCAGGAGCGCGTAGGTCATCGAGCCGTACGAGCGCGGCACGCGCGTGCCGTCCGCGAGCTCGGCGAAGCCGGCCTTCGAGTCGCCGGGCATGTAGCCCGCGCCGCCGTCGTCGCCGCTGACCACGACGAACTCGTCGGAGACGAGGCGCACGTCGTTCGACTCCGAGCGGTTCTGGCAGCGGTCGAGGAACACCTGCGCCT
>CAYGPA010000703.1:0-2108 GCA_964351535.1 uncultured Planctomycetaceae bacterium | reverse complement strand
GTCGAGGTCAACCGCTGCGGCCCGGCACGCCCGCAGGCGGTCTGAGGCACCGCCGGGAGTCGGCCCCCGGGCAAATCCGTCGGATTCCGGTCACCTGGGGCCGCGCGGCGACATGGCCGGGGGGAGCGCGCGACGGGCGCGCTCGTTCGCCACGCCCCCAGCCCCGAGGAAGTCCCATGAGAGCCCTGGCCCCGATCCACGTCCTCGTCCTCGTCTGCCTGGCCCTCGCCGCTCCGGCCGGCGCCCAGACCAACCTGCGCGCCTGGCCCGCGGACGGCCAGGTCTGGCTCGTCTGGGAGGACGACCAGACCTTCACCTCGAACGAGTGCTACGAGATCTACCAGTCGAACGCTCCGATCGCCGACGTCTCGACGGCCGTGCGCATCGGCCGCCTGCTGCCGCCGGACTGGCAGAGTCCGCGCACGCGCGCTGCGCAGGCCGGTGCCACTTGGACGATCCCCGACGGCCTCGGAGGACAGTACACGCTGGCCGCGAACGAGGCCGTGTTCGCGTCCACCCCGCACGCCGCGGCGTCGCGCCACTACGCCATCGTCAAGTCGGGCAACACGCTACCGCCCGCGGGCGCCACCGCCGGGCCGATCGCGACGGTCCTCGGGACCGTCGTGCCGCACGCGCAGCTCAGCGGAGTCGACGAGGGTCATCCCTACACCGTCTACGCGCTGTGGATCGACGGCCGCCCCGACGAGACCTCGGGCGTTCCCGGGTTCCCCGTGATGGGCAACGAGCACTTCAACGGCACGGCGCACGTGTTCGCCGTGTTCGAGTCGCCGACCGCGCCGCCTCCAGGTCCCCTGCCCACCGTCGCGTTCCTGCACGGCGGTGACGGCAGCTTCTGGGGCTCCCGCCCCTCGCGCAGCGACGACACCAGGATCGACCTGGGCGTCGACGACGGGCTCTACGTCACCCTCGACGACAGCTTCTGGATGTACGGACCGCCGCCCGTCGACGCGCCGGTCCGGACCCCCTCGCGCTGGTTCGGCGTCAGCGAGGTCTTCGACCGCTTCGAGGATCCCACGCCGCCGCCGCCGGACGACACGCGCGTGCTCGACTACACGCAGCGCCGCATCGACTGGGTGCTGGACTGGCTCGTGACCGCGTACGACGCCGACCCGCTGCGCACCGCCGTGGCGGGCCTGAGCATGGGCGGTCGCGGCACGTGGTTGTACGCGCGTACGCGTCCGGAGCGCGTCTCCGCCTGCCTCGCGTTCGTCCAGCCCATGCTGCACGGGAACAACAGCCTGGGCGCGCTGTACGGGCTGGAGTCCCAGAACCTCGCGACCAACCTCGGCGTCGGGTACGCCGACCTGCTCGACGCCAGCACGCTGCCGCTGGGCGCCGACGTGCCCTTCGCGCGCTTCGTGGACGGCACCGAGGACGCCCAGGCCATCTGGGCACCGAAACCCGCGGTCTACGCGGCGCTCGAGGCCGCGCGCGTCGGCGTGCACGTCTACTGGGACGATCGCGAGCACGTCGGCGGAAACGGCGGCTGGGACGGCGCGCACTGGGTGGGCTCGCCGCGGCACTCGATGCAGGCCCTCACGCGCTACGCGAGCGACGTGTCGTTCCCCGCGCTCAGCGGCTTCGACAACGACGTCTCGACGCCCGGGCTGCAGCCCGACCCAGGAGACGCCGTCGTTCCGGCGAACGGTGACTCCTTCGGGACGCGCGCGGGCTACGTGGACTGGGATCCCGAGTCGATCGTCGACCGCAGCGGCTTCTGGTCGGTCGAGATCGGCCTCGTACACTCCTCGTCGTTCGCGCCCGACGTCTCCCCGACCGCCGACGCGGAGGTGGACGTGACCGTGCGGCGACCGCAGGCCTTCCTGCCGAGCGCCGGCGAGCCGGTGCTGTGGCGCCTCGCCGACCGGACGACGAACGCCACGCTGCAGACCGGTGCGGCGGTGACCGACGGCGACGGAGTCGTCACGGTGACCGGCGTCGTCCTGGGGCTCGCGCCCGCGCGCCTCGAGCTGCGCCGCGCCGCGCTGCACCCGGACGTCGGGACCGTGGCGGGCAGCGTCGTGCGCTGAACGACCTCAGACCTCGCGGAAGACCGCGCGCATGTTGGCGAGCAACCACTTCGCCGT
>CAYGPA010000702.1:0-2109 GCA_964351535.1 uncultured Planctomycetaceae bacterium | reverse complement strand
TCATGCGGCCGCCATCGAGGCGCAGGCGATCAACCTGCTGGCGGCCGCGGCCGCGCCGCTCCTGTGGGACGTCGGGCGCGTGCCCCTCGCCGGCCGCGTGGGCCTGCCGAGCGACGCCCAGGCCCGGGCGATCTTCGAGCAGCTCCACGCCAACGTCTACGCCGCCTTCGACGCGGGGGGCGAGGACGCGATCTACGAGCTGCTGGCCGACAGCGTCGCGCCGGAGCTGCTCGACGAGCTCTACGGCGACGTCTACGAGAGCCTGATCCTGCGCGACCAGGGCGGAGCCGTCTGCTCGATCGAGCGCGTCGAGGTGCAGGGCCGCGCCGTCGACTTCCATCGCTTCGAGGAAGCCGACGGACCCCCGCAGTTCGCCGTCGACTGGAAGTGGCGCGTGCACGGCCTCGTCGCCCACTGGGGGCACATCCACCGCCGGCGCAACGAGTACGACGCGACCTACGTCGTGCGCCACGACGGCCAGGCCTGGAAGATCGGCTCCGTGGAGGTGCGCGCGCACCAGCGGGTGGACGAGGATGGCTGACGTCCCGCGCACCGGGCCGGCGGACGCGGCCGCGAACTCCGCCCCGGCGCTCGAGGTGCGGGGTCTGCGCTATGCGTACGGCTCCGGCGGGTTCGAGCTCGCCGTGCCCGCGTGGGAGCTCGGCGCCGGCGAGCGCGTGGCCTGCATCGGACCCAGCGGCTGCGGCAAGACGACCCTGCTCGACCTCCTGGCCGGGATCCGCCTGCCCGACGCCGGCCGCGTGGCCTTCGAGGGCGTCCCCTGGAGCGACCTCGACGAGGCCGCGCGTCGCCGCCGACGCCTCTCGCGGATCGGCTTCGTGTTCCAGGAGTTCGAGCTCTTCGAGCACCTGTCCGCACGCGAGAACGCGCTGGTCGCGCTGCGCCTCGCCCCGTCGCTGGCGCCGCTGGCGGAGTCGAACGCACGCCTGGAGGAGCTCGCCCAAGCCCTGGAGCTCGCGCACTTGCTCGAGCGTCGTCCGCGCGAGCTCTCCCAGGGCGAACGCCAGCGCGTGGCGCTCGCCCGCGCGCTCGTGACGCGTCCGAGCCTGGTGCTGGCCGACGAGCCGACCGGCAACCTGGACCCGCGCGCCAAGCGCCGCTCGCTCGAGCTGCTGCTGGCCGAGGTCGAGCGCCTCGGCGCGGCGCTCGTGCTCGTCACGCACGACCACGGCCTGCTCGACGCTTTCGAGCGCGTCCTCGACTTCGAATCTCTGCCCCGGACGATCCCGCGAGCCGCGGGCACCGCGGAGCCGCCGACGTGAGCGGCACGCTGCTCCTCGCCTGGCGCTACCTCGCGTACCACCGCGTGCGCACGCTGCTGCTCGTCGCGTGCCTGGCGCTCTCGTTCCTGCTGCCGATCGCCGTCCAGCTCCTGATGAGCACCTTCGCCGCGGACCTCGGCGCCCGCGCGGCGACCACGCCCCTGGTCGCCGGCGCCAAGGGCAGCCGCTACGACCTCGTCCTGAACACGCTGTACTTCCGCGGGCGCGTGCCGGCGCCGCTCTCGATGGGCGCGGCGCGCGAGATCGGCGCGGACGGCCTCGCCACGGTCGTGCCCGTGCTGCACCGCCGCTCGGCCGGCGGCTATCCCGTCGTCGGCACGACGCCGGAGTACTTCGAGCTGCGCGGTCTGCGGCCCGCCTCCGGAAATCTGCCCCGGGTCCTCGGACAGGCCGTGCTGGGCGCCCGCGCGGCCCGCGAGCTCGGCCTCGCGCCCGGCGACACGCTGCTGACCGACCAGGGCAGCCTGTACGACCTCTCCGCCGGCTATCCGCTGCGGCTGCGCGTCGTCGGTGCGCTGGCGAAGACGGGAACGGCCGACGACCAGGCCGTGTTCGTGGACGTGAAGACCGCCTGGGTGCTGGAGGGCATCGGCCACGGCCACGGCGCGGCCGACGAAGAGCGCGAGGACCGCATCCTCGCGCGCGACGGAGACGCCGTGACACTCAGCGCGGCGGTCGTCGAGTACACCGAGATCACGCCGGACAACCTCGCCGGCTTCCACTTCCACGGGAGCGACGACGAGCACCCGCTGACCGGCGCCCTGGTCTTCCCGCGGGACGACAAGGCGCGCACGCTGCTGCGCGG
>CAYGPA010000701.1:0-2124 GCA_964351535.1 uncultured Planctomycetaceae bacterium | reverse complement strand
GCCTGGTCGCGAGCCTGTTCCTGTATCGCGGCGCCGAGGTGGCGCGCGCCGCCGAGCGCGAGCAGCGCAACCTCGCCGAGCGGCGCCTCGACGTCAGCCGCCAGCTCGCGAGCGACCTCACGAATGAGCGCACCGCGGCCGAGGAGCGCCTGGAGGAGGTCGCGCGCATGAACGAGGACCTGGCGGCACAGCGCGCGGCGGCGGAGGCTCGCGTGGAGGAGGTCTCGCGCCTGAACGCGGACCTCGACGCGCAGCGAGCGCTCGCGCAGCGTCGGTTCGACGACGTCCGCAACCTCGCGACCAAGCTCATCACCGACGTCACCGTGCGCCTGTTCCCGATCGCCGGGACGACCGAGGTGCGCGAGGTGCTCGTCACGACGGCGACGACGTACCTGGAGCGCGTGGCGGAGGAGGCGGGCGACGACCCTGCGGTCCTGCGCAGCGTGGCCCAGGCCTACCTGCAGATGTCGGCGGTCCAGGGGGCCCACGGGCTGTCGAACCTCGGTCGGTTGCCGCTGGCGCTCGAGAGCGCCGCGCGGGCCGAGGAACTCGCCGAGCGCCTCCTGCGCGAGCATCCGGAGAGCACGAGCGACATCACGCTGCTCCTCCAGGCCCGCGGGGTTCGAGCGAGCCAGCTCCGGATCAGCGGACGCCTGGAGGAGGCCATCGCGGGCTTCGAGGCCGCCATCGAGGCGGGGGCCGGCCTCGCCGACGATCCCGCGGTGACCCCGAACCAGATGGCGATGCTCGGCCGCGTTCACGGGCAGCTCGCGGAGATCCTGGATGCACAGGGCGACCTGGTCGGGGCTCGGTCGCACAACTCCGCGTGCGCCGAGATCTACGAGCGCGCGCTCGCGCTCGGTGCGCCCCCGGACCTGGCCTCGGACCTGGAGCTCGTGCGCGCCCACGCCGGCCGCATCGAGTGTGCCAGCGGTCGCCTCGACGTCGGCAAGCCCATGCTGATCGAGGCCGTCGCCCGCCTGGAGAGGATCCAGACCGAGCAGCCCGACAGCGTGACCCTCGCGCGTCGCGTCGAGGTCGCGCGCAACTGGTGCGCGGAAGTGCTGTCCGGCACCGGGGACCTCGAGGGCGCCGCCGTGCTCTTGAAGCGCAACGTCGAGGAGAAGGAAGCCGCCTGCGCACGCGACCCGGCCGACGTGCAGGCTCCGCTCGACCTCCTGCTCAGCAGGCGCGCTCTGGGCCGCGTCTACTCGATGTCGGGAGACTGGGAGGAGTTCCTCGAGATTGCCGCGACCACGCTCGAGGCCGCGCGCGAGCTGGTCGCTCGGACCCCGGGCAACGCCCAGGCGAAGTTCAACCTCGCGGGAGCGCTGTGCGATCTCGGCGTCGGCCGCGCGAAGACGGGCTCGCTCCCGGAAGCGATCGAGGCCTTGGCCGAAGCGCGCGAAGTCCTCGAGGCCCAGGTGGAGCTCGACGCGAGCCAGTTCGAGGCGCGTCGTGAGCTGTCGCGCATCTACCGCGAGCTCGGGCGCGCGTACCGCGCCGCGGCAATCGAGTCCGGGGGCGGCGTCGCCATCCGCGAGAGCGAGATCGGGGCGGCGATCCACTGGTACGAGGAGGCGCTCGCGACGACCGAAGCGCTCGTGTCCGACGGTCTGCCCGCCTCCCTGACCTACCGCGCGGGCATCCTGGCCGAGCTCGAGGCCTGCCTCGCCGCCGGGACGGACGGCGCGGTCGCGCCGGACTGATGGCGAACAGGTTCTGGAGCCGGTTGGCGGCCCTGGCGATCGGAACTTCGCTCGCCGGGGGCCTGGTCGCCGCCTTCGCGGTCGTCGCGCTGCCCGTCGATCCGGCCTGGATCTGGAGGCAGGTGCGGTGCGAACGGATGCGGGTCCGGGCGGAGGCGTGGAAGGCGGAACTCCTCGCGGACCTGGAGCGCGGCGCCGCGGAGGAGTGGGCGGGCCGCTACGTGCACTCGAACGGCTACGAGGTTCACGACCTCGTTCTCGCCCGGCGGGGCTTCTTCTACGAGGCGTCGCACTGCACCGGAACGGCCGAGCTCGGCTACGGCCGGATCGAGGGCGTGGACGGCATGCGGATCCTCCTGCGCTTCGAGGACCGCGTCGTGGTGGACGAGCCCCGCGTGCGCCGGGAAGACCGGCT
>CAYGPA010000700.1:0-2125 GCA_964351535.1 uncultured Planctomycetaceae bacterium | reverse complement strand
ACGGGCAAGACGCGCGTCATCACGGTGCGCATCGCGCACATGCTGGCCCAGGGCGTGAATCCGGCGAACATACTGGCCGTCACGTTCACCAACAAGGCCGCGGGCGAGATGCGCGAGCGCATCGCGGAGCTCGTCGGGAAGAAGCGCGCCGAGGCCCTGACGGTCGGCACGTTCCACGCCTTCTGCGTCCGGCTCTTGCGGGCCAACGCGCAGTCCCTGGGCCTGCCCAAGGACTTCGCGATCTGCGACGCATCGGATCAGCTGTCCGCTCTGAAGGGCGTCCTGCGCGAGCTGCACGTCGCCGAGACGCACATCCAGCCCGGCGCCCTGCAGTCGCGCATCTCGCTCGCCAAGAACCGCCTCGACACCCCCGAGGCCTACCTGGAGCGCGCCAGCGACGACTACGAGGAGCTGATCGGCCGCGCCTGGAAGCGCTACGCCGAGCACCTGGCGCGTCAGCGGCAGGTGGACTTCGACGACCTGCTGGTGAAGGCCGTCGAGCTCCTGAAGCAACCGGACAAGCTGCGCCGGCTCCGCGAGCGCTTCCTCTACGTGCTCGTCGACGAGTTCCAGGACACCAACGCACCCCAGTACGAGGTCGTGCACGGCCTGGCCGGCAAGCACCGCAACCTGTGCGCGGTGGGGGACGACGACCAGTCGATCTACGGCTGGCGCGGCGCGGACGTGCAGAAGATCCTGGGCTTCGAGAAGGACTTCCCCGAGGCCGTGGTCGTGCGGCTCGAGACGAACTACCGCTCGACGAAGCCGATCCTCGAGGCCGCCAACCGCGTCATCCGCAACAACCCCGCGCGGCACGAGAAGGAGCTGCGCTCGGCGCTCGGCGACGGACCGCCGATCCGCGTGGGGCGCTGCGACGACGAGCTGAACGAGGCCGGCTTCGTCGTGCGCGAGATCACCGCGGCCGTGCGCACCGGCAAGGCGCGCCACGGCGACTTCGCGATCCTCTTCCGCACGTCGAGCCAGCCGCGCGTGTTCGAGCAGGAGCTGCGCGCGCGCGCCGTGCCGTACAAGCTGGTCGGCGGCCCGTCGTTCTTCGACCGCAAGGAGATCCGCGACGTGCTCGCGTACCTGCGGCTGATCGCGAACCCGGTGGACGAGGCCTCGTTCCTGCGCATCGTGAACCGACCGCCGCGCGGCGTCGGCAAGACCTCGCTCGACCGCGCGCTCGCGTTCGCGACCGAGCACGGCGTGTCGATCCTCGAGGTCTTCGACCGCGCGGGCGAGGTCGAGAAGCTCGGCGAGGGCGCCGCGCGCTCGGTCGCGGGCCTGCGCAAGAGCCTCGCGACGCTCGGCGGCGACGACCCGGGCCGCCAGCTCGTGCCGTTCCTGAAGCGCGTGCTCGAGACCGTCGGCTACCGCTCGGAGGTCGAGCGCGCGTACCCCGACCCGCGCACGCGCGACGACCGCTGGGCGACGGTGATGGAGCTCTGCAACGCCGCGGAGAACCACGTGCGCCGCGCGAAGAAGCCCAGCCTCGCCAAGTTCCTCGAGGAGGTCGCGCTGGCCGAGTCCGACGACCGCTCCGACGACGGCGAGCGCCGCGACCAGGTCTCTCTGATGACGCTGCACGCCGCCAAGGGCCTCGAGTTCCCGCGCGTCTACCTCGTCGGCGTCGAGGAGGGCCTCTTGCCCCACGCGCGCTCCGTCGCCGAGGACTCGGTCGAGGAGGAGCGCCGCCTGGCCTACGTCGGCGTGACCCGCGCCATGGAGCACCTGACGGTCACGTGGGCCGCCGAGCGCTCGAAGTTCGGGACCCGCGTCGAGAGCCAGCCCTCGCGCTTCATCTTCGAGCTGCGCGACGAGCTGCCGCCCAAGGAGTGGATCCCGGTCGAGCGCATGGCGCAGGAGTCCGCCAAGCGCGGGCGCTCCGGCAAGAAGAAGGCGGGCGCCCGCAAGGCGACGCGCCGCAAGGCCTCGGGACGGGGTTCCTCGGCCCGAAGGTGACGGGGGCGGCGAGCCCGCTCGAGAAATCTCCGGAAGGGCCTGTCGTCGGAGGTTCTCGCGCGTTCTTCCCGCCGTGTCGAAGCTGGTCGCCCGTCTCGCCGCCCTCGGTCTTGGCTCGGTGCTCACCGGAGGCCTGGTCGTGCTCGTGGAGCCGGAAGTT
>CAYGPA010000699.1:0-2125 GCA_964351535.1 uncultured Planctomycetaceae bacterium | reverse complement strand
CGAAGCGCGTCGTGAAGTTCAAGGTCGGCCGCATGATGCGCGAGCGCGTCTGCGAGGACGAAGGTCCCCCGGCGAAGCCGGGACGCGCGACGACGGAGCGCGCGGAGGAGTCGGCGAACCCCACGCCGCCGAAGGCTCCGAACCCGAAGCCGCCCGCGAGCAACTCGCCGTTTTGAGCTCGGGCTGACTTCGGCCCGACTTCGGGCGGAACGCGGCCGCGCCGCGATCCGCTCGCGCCTCGCGGCGCGAGCGTTCAGGTCCGCGCCAGGGCCGGCACGGCCTTCTCGAGCGCCTGACCCAGGTCGGCCATCAGGTCGTCGACGTGCTCGATGCCGACCGAGAGCCGCACGAGTCCGTCGTTCAAGCCCGCCGCGTGACGCTTCTCCGCCGGAATGCTGGCGTGGGTCATCGACGGCGGAACCTCGACCAGCGACTCGACGCCGCCCAGCGACTCCGCGAGCGTGAAGATGCGCGTGGAGGCCGCGAACGTGTTGCCGGCCTCGACGCCGCCGCGCAGCTCGAACGAGACCATGCCGCCGGGACCGCGCATCTGGCGCTTGGCCAGCTCGTGCTGCGGAGGGCTGGGCAGTCCCGGGTAGATCACGGTCTCGACGGCCGGATGCTCCTCCAGGTACGCCGCCAGCCGCCGTGCGTTCTCGACGTGACGGTCCATGCGGACCGCGAGCGTCTTGGTGCCGCGCAGCACCAGGAAAGCGTCCATGGGGCCGAGCTGTCCGCCGACGCTGTTCTGCAGGAACGCGAGCTCCTCGCAGAGCTTCGCGTCGTTGCCCATCAGCGCGCCGCCGACCACGTCGGAGTGCCCGCCGAGGTACTTGGTCAACGAGTGCACCACGACGTCGGCGCCGTGCTCGAGCGGGCTCTGCAGGTAGGGCGTGGCGAAGGTGTTGTCCGCGACGAGCTGCGCGCCGCGCGAGTGCGCGATGCGCGCCGCCTCCGCGAGGTCGGTCAGGCGCAGCAGCGGGTTGCTGGGCGTCTCCGCGAACACGTAGCGCGTGGCGTCCGTCATGGCCGCCTCGATCTGCTCGGAGCGCGTCGTGTCCACGTAGGTGAAGCGAATGCCGTAGCGCTCGAACACCTGCGCGAAGATGCGGTACGTCCCGCCGTAGAGGTCGTCACCGGCCACCACGTGGTCCCCCGGGGAGAGCCTGCCCATCAGCGCGTTGACCGCCGCCATCCCCGACGCGAAGCACAGACCCCAGGAGGCCGCCTCGAGCGAGGCGAGGTTCTCCTCGAGCGCCGTGCGCGTGGGGTTCTTGGTGCGCGAGTAGTCGTACCCGTCGCGCAGCTTCGCCGGCCAGTCCTGCTTGTAGGTGCTGTTGAAGTAGACCGGAGTCATGACCGCACCGTTCTGCGGGTCGGGACTCTGCCCCGCGTGCACCGCGCGGGTCTCGAACTGGTCTCGATCGGTGGTTGCCATCCGGCCAGTCTAGCCCGGAGTATTCATGACGCGCAGATCGAAACGGCTCAACTCGGCTCCTGCCGGTGCTTTGCGGGCGCCGGCCCCGCAGCGGTCGACCGTAGGGTTCGGCGAAGACGCCGGGGCAGGTCGTCGAGGACGCCGGTGTTTGCAAAGTGCCGGCAGGGGCCGAGAGGCAGCCGAAGGCTGCCGGTTGCGTCGTTTCGGCTGCGTGCTCACGAATCGTTGACCCTCGGATCTTCCCGTACTCCATTCACGCCTCGAGACGTCGAGGACGACGCCGCGCCTCCTCCGAGGAGGAACCCGAACGCGTCGCCGGCGCAGCCCCCGGGCATCGCGCGGCCGGTTGCCCGGATACAATCTCGCGCCGCCTCGTCACCCCCCGCGACCCGCCCCGCTCCCCGGCGGTGCGGACGACCCCCCGGCCCACCCCAGCATCCCGAGAAAATTCCAACCGCGAGCGACACCGTTCCCACGCCGCGCAGTCCGCCCAAGGGTGGTGGGGGTGGTGGTGGGAATGCCGCTCACCGGGAATCGCCTCCCGGGCTCCGCGCGTCATGACCCGCCCGAACGACTCCGCCGCAGGCGACGAGGAAGCTCCCCAGGGGCTCGAGGACTTCTCGGCCCGCGCGCTCGACTTCGCCGCCGGGCGCGGTGTGGTAGGCCATGTCGACCAGTCCGTAGTAG
>CAYGPA010000698.1:0-2127 GCA_964351535.1 uncultured Planctomycetaceae bacterium | reverse complement strand
CCGCTACGACTCGCAGGTCGCGCGCGTCGTGGCCGTCTTCTGCGCCGTCTTCGTGTCGTTCACGTACGTCGCGGGTCAGATGCGCGGCGTCGGCGTCGTGTTCAGTCGCTTTCTCGAGGTCGACATCGACTCCGGCGTCTACATCGGCATGGGCATCGTCTTCTTCTACGCCGTGCTCGGCGGCATGAAGGGCATCACGTACACGCAGGTCGCGCAGTACTGCGTGTTGATCTTCGCGTACATGGTGCCGGCGATCTTCATCTCGATCCTGATGACCGGCAACCCGGTCCCGCAGGTCGGGTTCGGCGGCACGGAGGTCGGCACGACGACGTTCCTGCTGGACAAGCTCGACGGCCTGCACGCCGAGCTGGGGTTCGCGCCGTACACCGACGGCTCGAAGGCGACGATCGACATCCTGTGCATCACCGCGGCCCTGATGGTCGGCACCGCGGGGCTGCCGCACGTCATCATTCGCTTCTACACGGTGCCGCGCGTGCGCGACGCGCGCTCCTCGGCGGGCTGGGCGCTGCTCTTCATCGCGATCCTCTACACGACGGCTCCGGCCGTGGCGGTCTTCGCGCGCACGAACCTGCTGAACACGGTCTCCGAGCGGCCGTACGACGAGGTGCCCGAGTGGTTCGGCGACTGGGAGGCGACGCAGCTCATCCGGTTCGACGACAAGAACGGGGATGGGCTCATCCAGTACGTGGGTGACGCGGAGGCGAACGAGCTCTACATCGACCGCGACATCATGGTGCTCGCGAACCCCGAGATCGCCGGCTTGCCCGACTGGGTCGTCGGTCTCGTGGCCGCGGGCGGGCTGGCCGCGGCGCTCTCGACGGCCGCGGGCCTGCTGCTGGTCGTGTCGTCCGCCATCAGCCACGACCTCCTGAAGCGCGCGCTCGCGCCGAACATCTCCGAGCGCAACGAGCTCGTCGCCGCCCGCGTCGCGGCCGCGGTGGCCGTCTGCGTCGCGGGCTACCTCGGCGTGAACCCGCCGGACTACGTCGCGGCCGTCGTGGCCTTCGCGTTCGGCCTCGCGGCCTCGTCCTTCTTCCCCGCGATCCTGCTCGGCATCTTCTCGAAGCGCATGAACCGCGAGGGCGCCGTCGCCGGCATGGTGACGGGCATCGGCTTCACGGCGGCCTACATCGTGTACTTCAAGTTCGTCGCGCCGGACGCGAACACGCCCGACAACTGGTTCCTCGGGATCTCGCCCGAGGGCATCGGCACCGTCGGCATGGTCATCAACTTCGGCGTCGCGACGATCGTCTCGCGCCTGTTCCCGCCGCCCGCGGAGGAGATCCAGCGCCTGATCGAGGACATCCGCGTCCCGCGCGGAGCGGGCGAAGCGCACGAGCTCTCGGCGTAGCCTCGCGGAGACACTTGTCGCCTTCGGAGCCGGCGCGCAGGATGGCGGCATGGCCGCGCGCATCGTGTTCGTGCTGTTCGCCTTCGCCGCGGGGTCCGCGACCACCTGGTGGGTCGTGTCGCGCGACGCACCGCCGGGCGTCGAGCTCGCCTCCCCCGCAGGCGAGGAGGGCGGCGCGCCGCTGCGTTCTCACGCCTCCGGGTTCGCGGACGCGGAGGATCTCGACTTGCAGCGCGTGCTGGCGTCGCTGCAGCGCATCGAGGAGCGTCTCGACCGTCTCGAGCGGGCCGCGGAGCGCGCCGTCGCCGAGCCCGAGCGCGGATTCGAGCCCGTCGAGCCCGTCGAGCCCGTCGATGCCGGAGACGCCGCGAGCGAACAGCTCGCCGCGGCGATCCTGCGACTGGAGAACCTGGAGCGGGCGCTGACCGAGGAGGTCACCCGACGCAAGGCCTCCGCGGAGCCGGGCCTCGCCGAGGTGAAGGCCGAGCACCCCGAGGAGAAGTGGGCCGCGCTGAACGACTTCATGGCGGACTGGTCGCGCGACGAGAAGGCCGCGACCGACGACCTGCGCCTGCTCTCGTACCGCGACGTGCTGACGCGCTTCGGCTCGCCGACCGAGATGTGGAGCAACGAGCGCGGCACGCACTGGACCTACGGCCGGGGTCACGACGCCGTCAACGGCGGCTACCAGCGCGAGGTCTACGTGCGCTTCGAGGACGGCCTGGTCACGACGCTGGGCGTGAAGTGAGCCGCGC
>CAYGPA010000697.1:1477-2130 GCA_964351535.1 uncultured Planctomycetaceae bacterium | reverse complement strand
CACCCCTCGCTCGCGATCGGCCCGCTGCTCGAGACGCACGAGCACGACCGCGTCGACATCCTGCGCGAATCCTTCGAGCACGAGCGCCAGGCCCTCGACCTCTACAAGCGCCTGCTGAAGCTCGTCGAGGGCAAGTCGGTGATGATGGAGGAGTACGCGCGCGGCATGGTGCGCGCGGAAGAGGAGCACGTCGGCGAGATGGACAAGATGCTGCGCAACCCGGGCGAGATCGCGAGCTTCGCGGGCTGACGCCGGCGTCCAGCGCGCGCAATCGGCGGCCGGGCCGGCCGCAGCCCCAGAACGCTTCCGGGGGGCCCGCGGGTCGTTTCGGCGGATCCGCGTGACCTCGCCGCGCGGGGCCGACTAGGGATCGGGAAACGCCCGAGTCCCAGGAGGACCGCATGCACGCTCTCGCCACCGCTCCCTTCCTCGCCCTGGCGCTCTGCCTCGCGCCCGCCCCCGCGCACGCCCGGACCCGCCAGGCCGGACCCGACCTCCCGCAGCCCCAGGTCGCCGCCGGCGACGACCTGCGCGCGCCGGTGGTCGCCGACCTCGACGGCGACGGCCGCCAGGACGTCGTGCTGGTCGACAAGGCGCGCGACCAGCTCCTCGTCTCGCTCGCGCGCCCCGGCGGCCGGCTGCGCGCGCCGGCG
>CAYGPA010000697.1:0-1467 GCA_964351535.1 uncultured Planctomycetaceae bacterium | reverse complement strand
CTGGGACGCCCACTACGCGCGGATGGTGGTCGGCGTCGATCGCGCCCGGCTGGGCGTCTCGATGCGCGCGCCGGCGCGGTACGCGACGGGTCCGAGACCGGTGGACGTGGCGGTCGCCGACGTCGACTCCGACGGCGTGCTCGACGTCCTCGTGGCGCACCAGGAAGGCGGCGGCGTGCCCAGCGGCGTGCAGGCCTTCCTCGGCACGCCGGGCGGCGGGCTGGCGCCTCCGGTCACGCGCACGCTCTCGGGGATGCGCGCCGGGCGGATCCTGGTCGGCGACCTCGACCGGGACGGCCACCTCGACTTCGTGGCGACCCCCGAGGCCGTGGGGCTCCCGCACGCCTGCCTCGGCCTCGGCGACGGGGCGTTCGGCGCTCCGATCCCGATCGGCGACTCCGGCTCCGCGGCCCGCGTCGCCTCGCTGGGGGACCTCGACGGCGACCCGTTCCCCGACCTCGTCATCCCGCGCCCCTT
Source organism: uncultured Planctomycetaceae bacterium (assembly GCA_964351535.1). Taxonomy (GTDB): domain Bacteria; phylum Planctomycetota; class UBA1135; order UBA1135; genus JAUIDW01. Next base: position 990 of record CAYGPA010000697.1, on the reverse strand, counting down.
CCAGCCCAACGGCGTGCAGCTCTGGCACGGAGTGGGCGACGGCTCGTTCGTCTCCGGGGGCGTCGTGACGAGCGGCCTGAACCTCTCCAGCGCGCGCCTGGCCGACCTCGACGGCGACGGCGACGACGACCTGGTCACCCGCCCGTTCTTCGCCACCGCCTTCGCGCACCTGACGCGCGTCCAGCTCGCGTCGGCGCCGGGGGTCTTCGGCACGCCGACCGTCGTGCCGGGCGCGGGGGACTGGGCCTTCGACCTCGCCGACGTCGACCGGGACGGCCGCCTGGACCTCGCGTACGCCGCGACGGCCGAGCCGGGCGAGCGCGCGGGCGCGCTGAAGATCCACTACGGCGACGGCGCCGGCGGTTTCGGGCCGGCGACGTCGATCGCGGTCGGGTGCGGAGGCTCGCGCTTCGCGAGCAACTTCCTCGGCCGCCCGCGCCTCCTGTCCTTCGCCTTCGGCGAGCTGGACTCCGGGCCCGGCCTCGACCTGGTCCTCGTGCACCCGGCGCTGGATCCCGAGGACCCGCTCTTCGACCCCGCGGGCGTCGGGCGCGTCGGCTACCAGCGCAACCTCGGCGGGCGTCGCTTCGAGCAGCACCTCGCCCTGGGCGGGCCGGACTTCGCCGGCCAGCGACTCGCCGTCGCCGACCTCGACGGAGACGGTGCCGACGACACCGTGGTGGCCGGCGTGACCGCTGCGGGCGCGGGCGCGCTCGGCGTGCGCTTCGGCGACGGAGCGGGCGGGCTCGGCGCGCCGTCCGCGGTCGACCTGGGCGCCCCCGCGCCGTTCGCGGCGGGCGCGGTTGCCGCCGGCGACCTCGACGGCGACCCGTGGCCGGACGTCGTCGTCGCGAGCGGTCCCGGGGAGCTGCGCGTCCTGAACGGCCAGCCCGGCGGCCTGCCGGGTGCGCCGCAGGTGTTCCTCGCCGGGACGAACGACGCGCTGGCGCTCGACGACTGGGGCGCGGGTCCGGAGGACGAGGTCGCCGT
>CAYGPA010000696.1:0-2132 GCA_964351535.1 uncultured Planctomycetaceae bacterium | reverse complement strand
CGACCTCGACCTCCAGCGCCGCGCCTTCGAGGCCTTCGCCAACGTGTTCCTGCCCGCGGGCCGACCCGATCCCTTCCTGGGCGGCCTGTTCCTCTACGACTGGTGGGGCCGCGGCGGACCCGAGGACGCGACCTACACGGCCCGCGGCAAGCCGGCCGCCGAGGTCTGGCGCCGCGTGCTCGCCGAGCTCTCCCGAGATGCGGGGACGCGCGACGGCTGACCGCACCTCGCGCCCCCCTCGCCCGACTTCGCTCGCCGGGCGCATGTAGAACCCCGACGCGAACCGCAGTCGGATCCGGCCGGAACCAGACAGAGGAAGCCGAGTTCAGAGGTCATGCAATACGCGCTCCACACCCAGCTCTCGATGCTGGTCGCCCTCGTCCTCACCACGCCCGGTCGGTGCCTGGGCGGTCCCGGTCCGAGTGGTGCTCCCCAGGACGCGCCGCCCGTCGAAGCTCCGCCGAAGGGCCTGATCACCAGGACCCCGGGCGCGTCCCCGGGCTTCACGCTGCTGGCGCCCCTGAAGTCGACGACCACCTACCTGCTCGACATGCAGGGCGAGGTCGCCCACAGCTGGAAGAGCACGCTCAGCCCCGGCAACGCGGCCTATCTGCTCGAGGACGGCAGCCTGCTGCGCTGCGGCCGGGTCGACAACGAGCGCTTCCACGGCGGAGGCCAGGGTGGCCGCATCCAGCGCATCTCCTGGGACGGCGAGCTCCTCTGGGACTACTCGCTGTCCGACGACGCGGGCCTCGCTCACCACGACATCGCGCCCATGCCCAACGGCCACGTGCTCGTGATCGCCTGGGAGTTCGTGGGTCCCGACGAGTTGCTCGCGGCGGGGCGCCGCCCGTCGGCGGTCACCGAGGACGGGCTGTGGCCCGACTACGTCGTCGAGCTCGCTCCGCGGCCGACCGCGGACGACCTGGGGGGAGCCGAGGTCGTCTGGGAGTGGCACGCCTTCGACCACCTGATCCAGGACGAGAACGAGGGAGCCGCGAACTTCGGCGTGGTGGCGAACGCGCCGCAGCGCATCGACGTGAACGCCTTGCTCGAGGCCGGCGCATCGACCGAGGAAGAGCTCGAGCGGGCCGCGGAGCTCGAGGAGCAGATGCGCGCACTCGGCTACGTCGGTGACGATCCGGACGAGGAAGAAGACTCCGCCGACGCGCGCGACCGCGGTCGGCGCGGAGGTCCGGACTGGTTGCACACGAACTCGATCGACTATCTGCCGGGCGAGGACCTGATCCTCCTGTCCCCGCGCCGCATGAGCGAGATCTGGGTCCTCGACCACAGCACCACGACGGCGGAGGCGGCCACGGGTGAGGGGGGTCGTCGGGGCCGCGGCGGGGATCTGCTCTGGCGCTTCGGCAACCCGGCGGCGCACGGGGGCGCGGGGGAGCGGGTGCTCTTCGCGCAGCACGACGCCCGCTGGGTGCGGGACGCCGAGCCCCTGCGCGTGATGGTCTTCAACAACGGGGAGGGACGCCCGGCGGACGAGCCCTACTCGACGGTCGAGGTGCTCGAGCTACCCGACCTCGAGGCTCCCGGGCACGCCGCGGACGCCGCGCCGGTTCGCCTGCGCACGATCGGGGACGAGCCGGGTGGCCCGACCTTCTTCTCCTCCTTCATCAGCGGTGCCCAGGACCTGCCCGGCGGCAACGTCCTGATCTGCTCCGGTGCCGAGGCGCGCCTCCTCGAGGTCGACCCCGCGGGCGCCGTCGTCTGGGAATGGCGCGACGACCTACCCGCGGAGCCGGGCGCCGACCGACCGCGCCGCCGCGGCGACGGTCCTCCTCCCGGAGCGGGCGGACCACCGCGCGGACGCCGCGGCGATCGGCCCCGGGCCGAGGGAGGGCCGCCCCGCGGTGAGCCTGGACCGGGCGGCCCGGGCGGGCACGACGGGCATGGCGGCCGCGCGGGCTTCTTCCGCGCCACGCGCTACGGCGTCGACTTCGCAGGCCTGGCGCGCTTGCGGGCCGCCAAGAAGGACGCCTCCGACTCCTGACCCGAACGATTCACGACGCGCAGATCGGCCTGATCCGGAGTTCGGGCGGACTCCGCATCACTCCGCGGCCTACGACGGCGGGCGCGTTCGCGCTGCGCGGCGGCGTTTCAGGATCTCCAGGTAC
>CAYGPA010000695.1:0-2140 GCA_964351535.1 uncultured Planctomycetaceae bacterium | reverse complement strand
AACTGCCAGCGCGTCGCGCGCGCGGTGGCGCCGAGGCGTTCCCGCAGCGCGAGGGAGTCGAGCTTCGCCACGACGCCGTCGATCTCGAACGGAATGGACGCGCGGCGCTCGGCCGTGCGGTTGCGGTAGTCGATGCAGGCCTGCAGGCCGCGCACCCGCTCGGTGTACTCCGAGTGCGGCAAGCCCCAGCCCGCGAGCGCCTCCAGCAGCTCCCAGTGCGATTCGAAGGCGCCTCCCTCGAGCTGCGGCGCGGCCCAGGAGAAGAAGCGCAGCGGATAACGCGCGACCTCCGAGGGGTCGTTGCGACGCAGCGCGCCGGCGGTGGCGTTGCGGGGATTGGCGAGCAGGGTCTGGCCTCCGGCGACGCGCTCCTCGTTGAAGCGGTCGAAGGACGCGCGCTCCATCAGGACCTCGCCCCGGACCTCGAGCAGCGGCGGCGCCGCGCGGCGGCCGCGATGGAGCCGCAGCGGGATGTTCCGGACGGTCCGCAGGTTGGCGGTGATGTCCTCCCCCACCGCGCCGTCCCCGCGCGTCACGCCGCGCACGAACAGGCCGTCCCGGTAGAGCAGCGATGCGCTGACGCCGTCGAACTTGGGCTCGACCACGTAGTCGAGCTCGAGGCCGTCGTCGAGCTTCAGGAAGCGCCGGATGCGCTCCTCGAACTCGCGCACCTCGTCCTCGTCGAACAGGCTGTCGATCGACAGCATCGGCACTTCGTGTCGGACCTTGGGGAAGCTCGAGCCCTCCGGTAGCGGTGCCCCGACGCGCTGGGTCGGACTGTCGGGCGAGGCGAGCTCGGGGTGGGCCTGCTCGAGTTGCTGCAGCTCGCGGAAGAGCCGGTCGTACTCGGCGTCGGTGACGACGGGCCGGGCCTCGACGTAGTAGAGGTGGTTGTGGTGCTCGAGCTGTTCGCGAAGCTCGGCCACGCGCCGTTTCGGGTCCTTCTTGGCGGCCATGCCGATCTCGCGGGCTCTCAGGAAAGCGCGGAGGGTCCGAAGGCCTCCGGCAGCAGTTTTTCGAGCGTCGTGGACACGACCGGCCCGTCGCTGCCGGCGACCCACACGTGGAGTCCGGGCGCGAACTCCTGCAGGAACTGCCGGCAGGCCCCGCAGGGCATGAGCGCGCGCTTGCGGTCGGTGACGATGGCGATCGCATCGAACTCGCGGTGTCCGTCCGCCACGGCGCGGACCACGGCCGTGCGCTCGGCGCAGATCGTGAGCCCGTAGCTCGCGTTCTCGACGTTGCACCCCGTGAAGACCTCGCCGCCGGTCGTGCGCAGCGCGGCCCCCACCGAGACGCCGGAGTAGGGCTGGTACGCCCGTCCCGCGGCGTCCCGCGCGGCTGCGACCAGCTCCTCGCCTCCCGCAGGGCTCTCGCCCTGCCGGGGACCGTTCTCCGGGGTTCCCATCGCGGCATGGTGCGCGGCTGCGCGTGTCCGCGTCAACCGAGGAGCGGCCACGGGCCGCCGTTTCGGCTGCGTGCTCATGAATCGTTCGGGTCAGTCCCCCGCGTCGCGGGCCGCGGCCACGCCGTTGCGACCGGCCTCGGCCAGGAGCTCCGCGCCTTCCTCGGGCCGGTAGCCGTCGTAGGGGACGCGCAGGCGGCGGCGGCGTTCGCCGGTCAGGGCGTCCTCGACCTCCTCGGGTTCGAGGCGCGCCACGGCGCGCAGGCCGCAGAGGTCCTGGGACTCGATCTGCACCACACCGGTGACGTCGAGGCCGAACGCGGCGAGCACGCGCCGCACGCGATGCACGCCGCGCTCGCTCCACGTCACGGAGTCCCACGCGGCCGTGCGGCCCGCGAGGTCGCCGTCCGCCACCTCGAGCCGCAGCGCCCAGCGTGCGCTTCCGTCCCGGGCGCGGCCCTCGCGCACCTCGGCGATGCGGCACACGTACGTGCCCGCGGGCACGAACTCGAACGACTGCACGTCGTCCAGCGATCTGAAGTCGAATTCCATGTCGTTCCTTCCCGGAGGTCTTCCGTCGGAAGCCTCCCTGGCACTATCCGGGTCCGGCGCGCACCGACGAGGCGCACGCCCCCCCTGGACCGGGCCGGCTCGCGGCGGTTGCGAAGGAAGCTCGAGAAACTTCGAGCGGACCGTGGAACGCACCGCGGCCCGCCTCGACCCGGCTGCGGGTCG
>CAYGPA010000694.1:0-2148 GCA_964351535.1 uncultured Planctomycetaceae bacterium | reverse complement strand
GCGGCCGGCGCCGTGATCTTCGGGCGGCGCGCCGGCCGCTGGGAGCGCCCGCTGATCGCCTACGCCTGGCGCGAGGTCCTGATCGGTCTCTACGCGCTGGTCCTGCCCTTCTTCATCGGCCTGGCCGGCGCCACCTACGAGGCGGCGGCGGCGCGCTGGTTCGAGCACGGCACGCTGAAACTCGTCCTGCGCTTCGTGCTGTCGATGACGGTCCTGCTGCCGCCGGCGGTCCTGATGGGGGCCACGCTGCCGGTGCTCGCGAAGTCGCTGGTGGGCGAGATCGCGCGCACGCGCCGCGAGGTGGCGAGCCTCTACGCGATGAACAACCTCGGCGCCGTCGTGGGATCGGGCGTCGCGGGCTTCATCACGCTGCCGCTGTTCGGGATCATCCCCTCGCTCGTGTTCGCCACCGGCGCCAACTTCGCGGCGGCCGGCCTGGTGCTGCTCGTGCACCGCGCGGCGCGCGCCGGGCACGACCTCGCCACGCGCGCCGAGTCCGCGCCCGACAGCCAGCAGGCGCTCTACGGGCCGCTGCAGTACAACGCCACGCTGGTCGCGCTCGCCTTCTCGGGCTTCGCCGCCATGGGCTACGAGATCGTGATGCTGCGCGTGATCGCGCTGGCCTTCGGCTCTTCCACGTACTCGTTCACGGTGATGCTGATGTGCTTCATCACCGGGATCAGCGTCGGCGCCGGGCTCCTGACGGTGATGCGTCCGCGGCGGCCGCTGTTCCTGCTGGGCGCCAGCCAGCTGGCCGTGGCCGTCTCGCTGATCCTGGTCACGCCGCTGATCGAGCGCATGCCGTACTACATCTCGCTGATGCGCGTCGCGCTCGTCGACGACGCGCTGGGCTTCGAGGTGTACCAGCTGGCCAAGGCGGCGCTGTGCCTGGGCGTCCTGCTCGTTCCGACGATCTGCATCGGCATCAGCTTCCCGCTCGTCACCCACGTTCAGGCGCGCAGTCTGAAGAGCATCGGCGGCACGGTCGGCTCGACGTACGCCTGGAACACCGCCGGCAACGTGCTGGGCGTCCTCGTGACGAGCCTCGTGCTGATCCCGGCCTTCGGCATCCTCGGGTCGTTCGAGATCAACCTGGCGCTCTCGACCATCGCCGGGCTCCTGATCCTCGTGGCCGCGACGGAGGTCGCGCTCGTCCCGCGCCTGGCGGCGGTCGCCGTGCTCGCCGTGGTCGGCGGCTTCTACGCCACGGGACTGCGCGACTGGCCGCACCCGATCAACCACGCGACCAACCACCTGCGCCTGCGCGATCCGGCGCCCAAGGGGCTGACGCCGGAGCAGTTCGCCTCCTATCCGACCTCCAGCTTCGAGGCGTGGAAGCGCACGTTCGTCGTCGACTACGAGAACCTCGAGCCGAAGTTCTTTCGCGAGGACGAGAACAACACCGTGCTGGCCTTCGCCGCCGACAACGGCATCGAGCTGTTCGTCAACACGAAGGGGGACGCGTCGACGCACCTCGGGGACCTGATCAACCAGGTCCTGCTCGGCCACGTGCCGATGTTCGTCGTCCCGGAGGCGGAGACGACGCTCGTGATCGGCCACGGCTCGGGGATCACCTCGGGCTCCTCGATGCGCCATCCGCAGCAGCGCATGGACATCGTGGAGATCTCGCGCGGCGTGATGGCGGCGGACTATCTCTTCGCGCCGTACAACCACCACGTCCTGGCGGACTCGCGGTCCCACGTCTACGTCGAGGACGCGCGCACGTTCCTGCGCACCGTGCCGCGCGAGTACGACGCGATCGTGTCCGTGCCCTCGAATCCCTGGATCGCCGGCATCGGCAGCCTCTTCAGCCGCGAGTTCTTCCGCGACGCGCGCCAGCGCCTGAAGCCGGGCGGCGTGCTGTGCATGTGGTTCCACCAGTACGAGCAGTCCGACGAGGGCTGCCGCCTCGTGCTGCGCACGCTGGGCAGCGTCTTCGACGACGTCGTGATCTTCCACTCGTTCTCCAGCCCGCACAGCCAGGAGCCGGACGTGATGGCGATCGCGTCGAACGGCCCGCTGGTGCCCGACTTCGCCGCGATGGAGCGGCACTTCGACATGCCGACCGTGCGCGAGGACCTCGGCCGCATCGGCATCCTGAACCTGGCCACGCTGCTCTCCTACAACGCCGTCTCGCCGTCGCGCTTC
>CAYGPA010000693.1:0-2149 GCA_964351535.1 uncultured Planctomycetaceae bacterium | reverse complement strand
AGGACCTGATGATGCGCAAGGGAGCCTCGTGGTCCCGCGAGGCGCGCGCCGGCGAGCGCGAAGCCGAGCGCCTCGGTTTCCGCCTCGACACCGTGTGGGAGCACGAGCTGCCCGACGGCCTGGGCAAGCGCGCTCTGCTGGTGTACCGCGCTCCGGGCGGCCAGGGCCGCTAGCGACCGGGCGCGTCCGGCAGCGAGCGGAGCGCCTGAGCGACGCCGTCGTGGGCTGCCCTGCGCAGGCAGTCCTTGCGCGTGGAGACGCCGAGCGGGCGCGCCACGACCCCTTCCCAGGCCTCCTCGAACGCCCAGTCGAACAGGGCTTCCGCGGGGCCCGGGTCGTCGTCGTCGTCCGTGCGGTCGGACTCGGAGCCGCGGCCGGTGTCGTGCCACAGCAGGGCCCCGTCGGAGCGACGCTCGAGGCGCGCCTCGACGGTGACCCAGGCGGTGTCGCTTCCCGCCTGCCAGTTCCAGGTCTCGATCGTCGAGCGCAGGACCGCGTCGGCCTGGTGGAGCGGGACGACCTGCCAACCGCGCTTCGCCAGGTAGGTCGACCAGAGGTCCCGCACCGTGTCGGCCGCGCTCGGCGTCGACGTGCGGTCGAACGGGAGCGCGACTCCGATCGTGGTCGGCGGCTCGGTGTCGTAGGCCTCCGTGGTCCGCGGTCCCGGCGCCTCGCACGCGCTGGCGAGGAGAAGAGCCGCGGCGAGGAGCAGGGGCGGGTGCTTCGAGCTCATGACCCCGGATACCCGGAATTCGAACCGGGTATCGGCCCGGAGGGCACTTTCAGTCCATGAATCCGAGCCAGCGCAGCAGGGGAATCGCCAGCGCAGCGACGCCGACGGCGCACACCACCATCGCGAAGCTCCAGAACACGTTGGTCAGGAAGCTCGCGGGCCTCGGCTGGCCGGCGCCTCTGCGAGCGGGCTGCTCGGCTTCCTGAGGAGGCGTGGTGCCCGGGGGGGGAGTCGAACCCCCACTCCCGTTAAGGAACATGGACCTGAACCATGCGCGTCTGCCAATTCCGCCACCCGGGCACGAAGGCGCGCGACCATACGGAGCCGGTGGGGGCCGGTCAAGCGCGCGGGCGGCCGGGGGAGAATTCCGTCGAGACCGTCAGCGGGCCGGAAACCGGTCGCGGACCCACGTCTCGAGCTCGCGACCGACCACGCCGTGCCCCTTGGGGTTCAGGTGCCACTCGCGCTCCCAGTAGAGGTCCGTGTCGTGCGCGCGGAACACCGGGCGCAGATCCAGGACCTCGATGCCGCGCGTCCGGGCGTCGGCCAGGAGTCGATCGGCGAGCTCGTCCACCCGACCCAGGTCGGCCTCGGTGAGCTCGATGGCCTCGAGGATCGCGTCCCACGGCGTCGCGTAGCGCTGGCGCTGCACGGTGAACCAGGGCGGCAGGTACACGAGGAGCAGCTCGCTGCCCGCGTCCGCGCAGCGCTCGCGAAGGGCGTCCAGGATGCGGCCCGTGGTCTCGAGCGCGCGCTCGGCGTCGTCGGGGCGGAGCTGGAAGTACTTCACCATCAAGAGGCCCTGGGCGACGGCCTCCGGATCGAGCGCCTTCACGCGCTTCAGCGGCTCGAAGAACTCGGCCGCGGTCAGCGTCTCGAAGGTCTCCGCCCGGAAGTAGCGCCGCAGCGTCAGCACCTCGTGCAGGTCGTTGCCGCCGTAGGTGGCGACCACGAAGAGGTCGGGGCGCAGGTCGGCGAACTTCTCCAGCACGCCGAGGTACTGGTAGAAGGAGTAGCCGCCCTTGCCGGCGTTGACGCAGTCGATCGCGGCCTCCGGGCGCGCCTCCGCGAGCCGCTGTTCGAGCCGGTTCGCGAAAGACTGGTAGTTGCGGCAGACGCCGTCGGTGTGCGAGTCCCCGGTCACGAGCACGCGCAGGTCGACGGGCTCGAACCGGAGGTCCTCGTCCTCGCGCAGCCCCTGGGCGTTGGTCACGACGCGCCAGCGGCCGAAGCCGGTCGGCCACCAGCGCTGCTCGTCGAAGCCGGCGGGATACCGGAAGTGAGTCACGGGGTCGTAGACCTGGGCCCGACCGTCGATCGGGAACAGGCGCTTCGCCGCCTCCTCGGGGATCGTCCAGCGGACGAGACCGGCGGCCGGGTCGGCGGCGGACAGGTCGGCGGCGGCGGCCAGGTCGG
>CAYGPA010000692.1:0-2150 GCA_964351535.1 uncultured Planctomycetaceae bacterium | reverse complement strand
CGCGCGCAGCGGCTGGCGCCCGTGGATCTCTGCCCTGGGCCTCTTCGCAGCCGGCTACGTCGTCGGGTTCGCGCCGCTGCTGTACCGCAACGTGGCCGTGGGCGCCCCCCCCTTCGCGGTCTCGTGCCGCACCGCCGTGAACTTCGCCGAAGCGAACGTCGTCGACGCCCCGCGCGGAGGAGCGATCTTCGCCCCGCCGACGAAGAAGGCCATCGCCATCCTCGACGAGGCCCAGGGCGACTTCGCGAAGTCTGCCCTGGGCGTCTGGCGCAGCTACGAGGGCGACTACGGCAAGCTCCTCTCGAACTGGTGGAAGCGGTTTCGCGAGATCTGGCAGAAGTACGAGACGCCCGACAACACGAACTACTACTTCTATCGAGCCGTCACGAGCGGCCTGGCGCGCCTGCCGGATTTCCGCCTGGTGTTCCCGCCGGGCCTCGCAGCCTTCCTGCTGCTCCTCGTCGCGCCCCTGGCCGCCGCCCGCTCCCGCCGACATCGGCGCGTACCCGAACGAATCTCTGCCCCGCCGTCCGAAGACGACGCGTCGCCCCAGAGGCGCGGCCCACAGCTCGCCCCGTGGATGGCAACGTGGAGCCGCTCACCCCGCGGCCATTTGGTGCTCCTGCTCTACCTGGCAGGCATCGCCGGCTCCCTGAGCCTGGTGCACACCGTCGCACGCTTCCGGATGTACCTCGTCCCGTTCTTCCTGATCTACGCAGGCGTGTTCCTGGCCCTCGCCATCCACCAGCTCCGTGCGCGCCGCCCCCTCCCGCTCCTCGCCCTCGCCCTCCTGACCTTCGCCGGCTGGTGGTGGACCGACACGAGCACCCACCTGATGAACCGCCCGGCCCCGCGCCCGGTCGACTACCAGATGGCGATCCAGATCGCCCTCTCGACCCACGACGTCCCCGAAGCCATCCGCTACGCCGAGAGCGCCCGAACCCACGACCCCCGCAACCCCCGCCACCACGAACGCATCGCCAACCACCTGGAATCCAACCGCCACCCCACCGAAGCCGCCCACCACTACCGCCAAGCCCTCTCCATCAACCCCCGCATCCGCTCCATCCAACAGGGCCTCCAACGCGTCACCCAATGACCCCCTTGGCGCCCCCACCCCCCCGCGCTAGGCTGCACCCACGAGTCGCCCCCGCGGGCGACCCCACGTAGCGGGCGTAGCTCAGTTGGTAGAGCGTCAGCTTCCCAAGCTGAATGTCGTGGGTTCGAGTCCCATCGCCCGCTCCATAACCTCTTATATCACAAGGGGTTATGTCGGCCATGCGGCGAGTTGCCCACCCCGACCAGGGCGTGTGCCACTTTCGTCAGCGGTATTCGCGGCTTGGAGCGCGGGTGACGGGGCGGGTCCTGCCAATGGCCAATCGACAAGATTCGGGATTGGTGTAGCAGAAACGGAGATCTCGGCACCGGTCTCTTCATGATGCCCTCCGAGCTGCTTCGCTTCTCTCTTGCGACGATCGCCGTGCTCTTGGCGGGGGCCAGCGCTCATGTGCCTGCTGGATCGCGACAGGACGTTGGCACGACACAGCGCCCTGAGGCGATGGAGACGAGCGGTCCAACGGAAGATGAAGACCTTCCGCCGGAGGCAAGAACCGTAGCTGTTTCGCCGGGTGGAGAGGACTTCGCTGTTGGCTACGCGGACGGCACAGTCTCTCTGCTCAATGCAGACACCGGCGAAGAGATCAAGAAGCTAGAACCTGGTCTAGGCGAGGCTCTATGGGTGCTGGCCTACTCCCCCGACGGCGCCGTCCTGGCTGGTCTAGGGAACTGCGGCTCGATCAGGTTCTGGAATCTGCTGCTTGCGAATCGTGACGCGAGCACGATGCCCTCAGATGAACTCGTGGGAATACCAGAGCTCATACGCCTATACGAATGGCCGTTCGGCGCACGCCTGCTCTGGTCGCCATCCGGAGACCGCCTAGCGGTCGTGCACTCGAGCGGCCGTACTAGCCTCTGGACGAGAACCGGCGAATGTGTGACGAGATGGGACTCTGCTCCAAGGCGAACCGATCACACAGTGGCGTGGCACAGAAGCAAGAGTCGGCTGTACCTCGCCGAGGAGGCGAGCATCCGAGTGCGCGACGGAGCCACCGGAACGCTTCTGCCCAAGACAATCAACTGTCGAGAACCCA
>CAYGPA010000691.1:0-2155 GCA_964351535.1 uncultured Planctomycetaceae bacterium | reverse complement strand
GGAGTGCGGCGAGGACCTCGACTTCCAGGCGCGCGCGCGCACCCACTACGGCAACGCGCTGCGCGAGCTCGAGCGCGCCGACGTCTCGGGCCTGACCGACGAGCAGCGCGCGGTCCGCGGCGAGCTGATCGCCGAGTTGCGCCGCTACCGCGACCGCGGAGAGTTCGGCCGCAACACCGACTTCCTGTCGAGCCGCGTGCCGTACTTCATCGACGCCGGCGGGCGCCGCTGCGCGGTCGCGAACCTGCTCGACTACTCGGGCGAGGGCAGGTACGTGCTGTCCGTCGCCGAGGAGCGCAACAACGACTACATCTGCGACATGGTGGACGACCCGTTCTTGCTCGCGTGGCTGGACCGCGTGGGGCTGACGCTGGTCGAGGCCGCGCGCATCCACGTTCCGGTCCCGCCTCCCGTCGTTCGCCGTCCCCAGCGCGGCGGCTACTCGGGGCCCGGGGACACGAACAGTGCGCCCAACATCCCGAGCACGGGCGGCCCCAGCGGGCCCGCGACCGCCTCGCCGTCGGCGCCGTCGACGCCGGCGTCTTCCGGGCGGCCCGCTCCGGCGACGGGCGGCTACAACCCCGTCCTCGCCGCGCTGCCGACGATGAGCACCGTCGTCCCCGACTGGTGGACGTGGTGGGAGATGAACAAGCTCGAGTTCCTCGAGCCGAACACGCTGCAGATGGCGCCGACCTCCGGCTACGGCTTCGGCGACGACGTGCCGCGCGATCTCTCGCTGCGCCTGCGCGGCGAGTTCCTGCCGCTGCTACGCGCCGGGCTCGAGGACCCCAACGGCCAGGTGCGCGCCGCCGCGACGGTGGCCATGGGACGCGTGGCCGGCCCCGAGGGCACGCCGTTCCTGGAGAAGATGCTCCGGGATCCCGACCTCGCGGTTCGCCGGCGCGCCATCCTGGCCCTCGGCGCGTCGCACTCGAAGCCTGCGATCGAGCTCCTGCTCGACCTCGCCCGCAACGGCGACGACGCGCGCTCCGAGTACGGCAAGGTCGCGCCGAACGCGCGCGCGCTGGCCATCGTGGCCCTGGGCCTCGCGAGGGGCCGCGGTGCCGATCCCGCGATCGACGAGGCCGTGGCCGAGATCTTCCGCCGCGAGAAGCGCAACCCGTCGAGCGAGCTCGCCAACGCGGCCATGCTCTACCAGCAGCTCGCCCCGAACGACCGCACGGCCGACATCGTCGCGAGCATCGCCGAGGGCAAGCGCGGCAGCGTCTCCGAGCGCTGCCGGGCGATCGAGCTGAATCAGGGCCAGCACGACGCCAAGGCCCTCTCGCGCCTGACGCGGCACCTGCACGGCGCCAGCCTCGACCGGCGCCGCTCGGCGGCCCTCTCGATCGGCAAGCTCGGCACGCCGCTCGCGCTGCCGATGCTGAAGACCGGCTTCGAGGTCGAGAAGGAGGCGCTGACGCGCGGCTTCCTCCTGATCTCCATCGGTCGCCAGGGCGGCGCCGACGCGCGCGACTACCTGATCGACGTGATGCGCGAGGAGTCCGCGCCGCTGCGCCCGTGGTGCGCGCTGGCGCTCGGCATCCTGGCGCGCCAGGACGACGACGACGCGGCGCGCGACGCCCTGCGCGAGGCCTTCGAGCGCGAGAAGAACGCCTCCTCGCGCGGCGCGTACCTCCTGGCCTTCGGGATCGCGCGCGACGCGCGGTCGATGGACACGTGCGCGGCCTACCTCGACACCGCCGGCGAGCCGCGCCTGCGCATGCACGCCGCGCTGTCGGTCGCCATGATGGGGACGCCGTCGGCGCGCGACGTGCTGGTGGCCCGACTCGAGTCCGAGCCGTCGGAGCCCGTGCGCGTCGTCATCGGCCACGGCCTCGGCACGCTGGGGGACTCGCGCGACGCGAAGTTCCTCGTGAGCCTGCTGCGCGACCTCGAGGACCCCGCGCTGCACCCGCTGGCGTCCGTCGCCCTGGGCTTCCACGGCACCGGCGAGGCGCTCATGGGCCTCTTCGAGATCGCGCGCAGCCCGCGCACGACCTACGCCGGCCGCGCCGGCGCGCTGTCGGCGCTCGGCATGCTGCTCGACACGCGCTCGAGCCTGGAGCTCGCGCAGGTGTCCGTGCACTCCAACTTCACGGTCTTCCCGTACTGGGTGAACGACCTGCTCGAAGTCACGCTCTGATTCGTCCGG
>CAYGPA010000690.1:0-2179 GCA_964351535.1 uncultured Planctomycetaceae bacterium | reverse complement strand
CGGACGAGGTGGTCGTGTCGGTGATCGCGCGGAGGGTCGGCGAGGTGGGCAACCGGGTCGAGATCGAGCCGCAGGCGGCGCTGATCCCGGCCTCGAACATGAAGCTGCTGACGACCGCCGCGGCGCTGCTGGTGCTCGGACCCGACGGACACTTCGAGACGCACTTCGAGGCCGGCGCACCGGTGCGCGACGGCGTCCTGATGGGGGACCTGATCGTTCGCGCGGGCGCCGATCCGCTCTTCGATCCCGATGCCGAGGGCGAGGTGGCCCACCTGCTCGCGCCCGTGGTCGATCAGCTCGTCGCCGCCGGCCTGCGCCGGATCCGCGGCGATCTCGTCCTCGACGAGGGCAGCTTCCAGCCGCCTGCACCCGGGCCCGAATGGCCCGACGCCGGGCAGCACTGGGACGACTACTGCGCGCTGGCCGCCGCCTTCTCCGCCAACGGGGGCTGCCTGGAGGCCATCGTGCAGCCCGGCGCCGTGGGTCGGCCGGCGTCGGTCGGGGTGCACCCGCGCGCCCACGGGCTGCCGACCGACATCCGCGTGAAGACCACCGCCGGTGGGAGGCTGAACGTCGCCGTGGAGGCGATCCGCGGCAAGGTCGTCGTGCGCGGCTCCTTTCCGATCTCGGTCTCGAGGTGGACGACGACGTTCGCCCACCCCGATCCCGTGGAGCTCTTCGGATCCAGCCTGGTCTCCGCGCTGAACATCGGCGGGATCGGGCTGGGCGGCAACCGTCGACGCGACCGCGGGCTCCCGCAGGGAGAGCGGCTCGCCGTGCTCCGCAGCCCGCTCATCGACACGCTCGTGCCGATCAACACGCACTCGATGAACGGCGTCGCCGATCAGGTGTTCTTCGCCATGGGCCTCGCCACCGAGGGCCTCGGGACCCGCAAGGCCGGTGCGCGCGCCGTGCGCGCCGCGCTGGCGGAGCTGGGGGTCGATGCCGAGGGCCTGGTCCAGGTCGACGGCTCGGGCCTGTCGCGCGCCAACCGCGTGCGCGCCGAGCAGCTCGTCGCCATGCTCGACGCGATCGCCCGCTCCGACGAGGCCACCGCCGAGGCCTTCTTCGCCTCGCTGGCGGTGGGCGGGAAGACCGGAACGCTGAAGGACCGCATGGCGGCGATCCGCGGCAAGGTCCACGCCAAGACCGGCTGGATCAAGGGCGCCAGCGCGCTGTCCGGCTTCGCGCTGACCGAGGCGGGGGAGACGCTCGCCTTCTCGATCCTGGTCCGCTACCCCGACGAGCCCGGCCTGAACACGTCCTGCTGGAAGCCGATGCAGGACGGCATCTGCACCGTGCTGGTGCAGGAGGGCTCGTGACCGCCCCCGAGGTCACGGTCGCGGACCGCGCGGCCTTCGCCAGCGTGGCGCGCGAGATCGCGCGCGAGGCCGGCCTGATCCTGATGGATCGCTTCCAGCGTCTCGAGCGCGGCGAGGTGCGCACGAAGGACGCCGCCGCGCGCAACCTGATCAGCGAAGCCGACCTCGCCAGCGAGCGCTTCCTCGTGGACCGCCTGCGGGCCGCGTTCCCCGACACCTCGATCGAGGCGGAGGAAGAGGCGCGCGATCCCGCCGACGAGCGGCTGCGCTGGTTCCTCGACCCGCTCGACGGCACGAACAACTTCGTGCACGGCCTGCCGATGTTCTGCGTCTCCCTCGGCCTGTACCGCGGCCTCGAACCGCAGGTCGGCGTCGTGCACGTCCCGCGGCTCGACGAGACCTTCTCGGCCGTCCTGGGCGAGGGCGCGAAGCTGAACGGCCGGTCGCTGCGCGTGTCGGACCCGACCGAGCTGCGGCACGCCATCCTCGCGACGGGCTTCCCGTACCGCCGCGGCGAGCTCGAGCACGACAACCTCGAGAACTTCGGGCGCTTCTACTACGACGTGCGCGGCCTGCGCCGCATGGGGTCGGCGGCGATCGACCTCGCGTACACGGCGGCGGGGCGCCTCGACGGCTTCTGGGAGCTGCACCTCGCGCCGCACGACGTCGCGGCGGGGGCGCTCCTCGTGCGCGAGGCCGGAGGAATCGTGACCGACGCCGACGGCGGCGAGGACTGGCTGCGCGGCGGACACGTGGTCGCGGCCGGTCCCGGTCTGCACGAGGCGATCCGCGAGCGCATCCGGCACTGAGCCGCGCCGGATCCGCGCGTCCTCGGCCTCGCTCCGCCACATCCTCGG
>CAYGPA010000689.1:327-2191 GCA_964351535.1 uncultured Planctomycetaceae bacterium | reverse complement strand
TGGATCAGGACGTTCTGTCGGGTGCTCTGCAGGGTCTCGATGATCGCCTCGGCGACCTTGACGTTGTCCGCCAGGATGACGCCGACGCCCTGGGTCCCCTCGAGCAGCTTGATGATGACCGGTGCACCCCCGACGCGCTCGATGGCCGCCAGGACGTCCGAGCGGTTCTTCACGAACTCGGTCGCGGGGATGCCGATGTCGTGCCGCGACAGGATCTGCAGCGAGCGCAGCTTGTCGCGCGAGTCGGAGATCCCGTTCGCCCCGTTCATGCAGAACAAGCCCATCTGCTCGAACTGCCGAACGACGGCCGTGCCGTAGTAGGTGATCGAGGCGCCGATGCGCGGGATGACGACGTCGTAGGTCGAGAGCTTCTTGCTCTTGTAGTAGAGATCGGGCTGCCCCTTGTCGAGGTCGATGGAGAGCCGCAGCGTGTTCAGGACCACGACCTTGTGACCTCGTCCCTCGGCAGCCTCCTTCAGCCTCCGGGTGCTGTAGGACCTCGGGCTGCAGGAGATGATTCCGATCTTCATGGTGCGAGCCTCTCGAATTCGTGATGCGCGTGGCTGGGGCGAGGGCAGGTCAACTGTCGGGGTCGAGAACCTCCTGGAAGAAGTCGACCTCCTCGGCCGCGGTGTCCAGGCGCTCGAAGACGCCGATGTGAAACAGAGCGTCACCCTCGTTCACGAGGGGCAGGTTCGTCCGACCGATCAGGACTCCGGCGGTCGGGGAAACGACGGGCGTCTCGTCCTCGGCGAGGGGGTCCGAGACCGTGGCGAGAACCTCGCCCTCCCCGACGCGCGCTCCGAGGCGTAGTCGCGTGGCGAGGATTCCACTCTCCGGTGCGCGCACCCAGGTGCTTCCGTGCGCGACGAAGGGTTCGACGCGCCGGCGCTTGGAAGACGTGGCGGGCAGCATCCCGAGGTGCCGCATGACCGAGAGGACGCCGCGCAGCCCGGCCTTGATGGCGAGCTCGTCGAACCGGAGAGCCTCGCCGGCTTCGTAGACGATCACGGGGACGCCCAGATTGTTCACGGCATGGCGCAGCGACCCCTGTCGCAATTCGGCGTCGAGGATCACGGGCGCTCCGAAGCTCCGCGCGAGCTCCTCGGAGCCGGGAGTGTCCAGCGTGGCGCGAATCTGCGGAAGGTTGGTCCGATGAAGCGAACCGGTATGCAGGTCGATTCCGTGCGTGGCCTTCTTCACGATCTCGTTCAGGAACGTATTCGCGAGCCTTGCCCCCAGGGACCCCTTCGCCGAACCCGGGAAACAACGATTCAGATCTCGCCGGTCGGGCAAGTAGCGCGTCTGAGCCACGAAGCCGTACACGTTGACCACCGGAACCGCGATCAGGGCCCCGCGCAACTTTCCTAGCAGCGATCGCTTGAGCAGGCGCCGCACGATCTCGACGCCGTTGATCTCGTCACCGTGGATCGCGGCGCTCACGAACAGACGGGGCCCGGGCCTGCGCCCGTGGATCACGCTGACCGGCAGCGACACCTCGCCCGCCGTATAGCGGCGCGCGACGGGAATCGAGATGGTCCTGCGCGTTCCCGGCGGAACCACGATGCCGTTCAGCTCCAAAGGGGGGTGTGACAATGTGTCTCTCTTCAGCGTTCGTCGTGTGTCGCCGAGCGACGGGAATCGTACTCCAATCGAGGTCGCGAAGTGCGCACGTCGCCGAGCGTCGGAGCGAGCGCGCTGCTCCGCGCACCGAGGAGCTCCGCGGCCCGGGCCGGAGGCCGGGCCAGGAGCACGCGGTCCCACGTCGCGGCGATCGCCTCCCCGGCCCCACCGCGTGCCCGGCCCCATCGCGTGCCCGGCCCCATCGCGTGCCCGGCCCCATCGCGTGCCCGGCCCCATCGCG
>CAYGPA010000689.1:0-227 GCA_964351535.1 uncultured Planctomycetaceae bacterium | reverse complement strand
TGCCCGCCGGCCCGCCGCGACGCGCGCCCACCGGGGCCGCGGCCCTTCTCCACCCTCCGAGAACCTCGCGCCCTGGCCTGGAACCCGGCGATCGAGAGCTGCTCCCTATATAGTGGCCTGCGTTCAGCAATTGCGCCTCGAGGCGCTGGCCCCGCTGCGAACCGAGACATGTCGTGAGCTCGCTCGAGAACCGCGCCAAGGAGGTCTTCCTCGACGCCCTCGACGTG
>CAYGPA010000688.1:0-2194 GCA_964351535.1 uncultured Planctomycetaceae bacterium | reverse complement strand
CAGAACGTCGACGGGCGTGCGCTGGATTTTTTAATAATGCGGCGACCACCGAGATCGGCACCCGGGTGCGCACTCTTTCCCGACACGGCGCTCGTGCGGTCCTGCGCGGCGGCGGCGGGCGAGGCTCCGCCGACGACTCCCCTGGGCGGATCCGGATTCGGCGTCGCGCATGGAGAACAGTTCCACCTCGTCGCGAGCCCGGCCGGGCAGCTCCCCGACGAATCGATGTGGGACCTTCCCCAGCTCGTGAACTGGATCGACTCCGCCGAGGAGCGCGTCTGGGTCCAGCTCCTGAGCTACAAGGCCAAGGACTACAGCGGCAAGGAGTGGCGCGAGCTCGAGGCCGCGTTGCTGCGTGCGACCGAGCGAGGCGTCGACGTGAGGCTCTTGCTCTCGGACTGGCAGAAGCGCGCCAGCACGATCGGCGGCCTCCAGAAGCTGCAGCGCTTCGACGGCATCGAAGTGCGCCTCGTCACGATCCCGCAGTGGTCCGGCGGCTTCATCCCGTTCGCGCGCACGATCCACGCCAAGTTCATGCTCGTCGACGACGTCCGCTCTTGGATCGGCACGAGCAACTGGGACCGCGGCTACTTCTACGAGAGTCGCAACGTGGGCATCCTCGTCGAGGGCGAGCGCACGGCGGGGCAGCTCGAGGACTTCTTCGAGACGACCTGGGACTCGGACTACGCCGAGACGGTCGACCCGACCGCGATGTACACGGCCCCGCGCGTCGCGGAGTAGCCACTGGGCGCTCGTGAATAGTCCGGGCTAGGTCCGCTCCTGCAGGAACGCCGCGAGCCCGCGCGCGTCGTCCGTTCCGATGCGCCGCGGCTTGCCGTTCAGGCGAAACGCGACGCAGTCGCGCCCCCACAGGTTGTAGGTCCACCCGCGGCTCGGCACGAAGTGGATGCCCCAGCCGTCGATCAGCTTCGATCGGCCGGAGGCCACGTCGGTGATGTCCGCGTAGCGAAAGCTCCAGCCCCAGAGCGGAAGCGGGCCGAAGCGCACCCGCAGGCGCTCGCCGCCGTCGTACACGCGCATTCGAGCGAACGACGCGGCGAGCAGGCCCAGCATTCCGGTCATGGCGAGGAAGACCCAGCGCTCGGGCTCGCCGGTCGCCGCCGCCGTCACCAGGGCGCCGAGCGCCACGAGGACGAAGATCCAGTGGAAGCGTCCGGTCTGTGTGTGGTCGTAGCTGCGTGCCATGGCGGCCCTCCGTGCCCCCGTTCACGCGGAGCCGCGTCCTGCATTCGAGGCGATCGCAGGAATCCTCCCCCGCCTGCGCACTTCGGCCCGGGGACCGCTCCGGGAGGCGCGTGCTCTCCTGGAGTCCGTGCGAGACGTGCGACCCTTCCAAGCCATCTTCGTCCTGGGCGGGCTGGCCCTCGTGATCGTCGGCCTCAACCAGAACCGGGCGCTCGCGATCGCCGGCCTCGGGATGATCGTGCTCGCGGTGCTCGGGAACCTCGCGGAGCGACGCTGACCCGAGCGGAGCGCGCGGACCGGAAACGAAGCGAGCCGCTCCTCCTCCAGGGGAGGGGAAGCGGCTCATCCATCGGTCCCTGGGCGTTCGCCTCCGTTCCCGGAGCGAGCGACCCTCTTCCGAGTTCACGTCGGTTCGAACGGGATTCCGATGCGCTCTACTTGAGTTGTTCCCAGTAGTCGGCGGGCATGTCGTGGGCGATCTTCAGCGCGCCGTTGGCGCCGCCGTACATCGGCTCCTCGATGCGGATCACCTTGCCGCCGCCCAGGGCGTCCTGCATGTACGCGGTGATCGCGGAGTCGAGCCCCTTGATCTGGCTGCCGCCGCCGGCGAGCAGCACGCGGTTCTTCAGGCGGTCCTGGAACTCGGGATCGAACGTCGCGATCAGCTTGCCGAGGCCGTCGACGATCGGCGGGATGATCGCGCGGCAGGCCTCGCGCATCTCGCTCGTGATGTCGAAGGTCGTCGGCTTGCCGTCGACCGGCAGGTTCACGGAGACGATGTCCATGAACTCGCCGACGGACGCGAAGCGCTCCTTGATCTCCTTCACCATGTGGATGGTGAATTGTGCCTGCGGATAGCTCTCCTTCAGGCGGTCGAAGAGCTGCTGGTCGACGAAGTCGCCGGCGTAGTTCAGCGTGATCTGGTCGGTCTCTTCCGGCATCGTGCCGTGCATCCGGCAGAGGTCGGTCGTGCCGGCGCCGATGTCGA
>CAYGPA010000687.1:0-2211 GCA_964351535.1 uncultured Planctomycetaceae bacterium | reverse complement strand
CGGCGGACTGCATGCGCGGCAGGAAGAACACGGGGTACTCGTCCCCGACGACCACGCAGGCCTCGGCCGCGAGGGCCTCCAGCAAGCCGCTGCCGGCGCCGTGCTCGGGCTCGATGTAGGGCAGGTAGCGGACCGGGGAGTCGTCGAAGGCCGCGGCGTTGTCGGCCATGCCGTCGATCACGAACGCGTGGAAGCGGTCGCTGGCCCACTCGTACCCGCAGCGCAGGGCCTCGAGGACGACGAGCGGGCGATCCAGGTCGCGCGCGTGCTCGATCGCGCGGTCGAGGGCGAAGTTCCACCCCGTCCGCCGCGTCGCGGTCATCCAGTAGAGGACGTAGCGGCCGTCCTCGCGGACGGGGGCGTCGTTCGCGGCGCGTACGCGGATATCGGGCGGGCCGGCCATGTCGAGCATTTCGACCGGCAACCGGATTGGATGCAAGCAGTCCGGTTCGCGCCGTCGGGTTCCGGTCCGGGAACGCGGCGCGGCGCCGTCCGATTCACCTCGCGGCTCAGGGCCGTCCGATTCACCTCGCGGCTCAGGGCCGCTCGGGTGCCGGGGGCCAGACCTTGCGGACTTCGGCCACGGGGATGATGTAGCCGATGGCGGAGGAGCCCGTGCGCTCGTCGATCGTCTGCATGCCGACGACCACGCCGCGCACGCGGCCCTCGCCGTCGATCAGCGGGCCGCCGCTGGCGCCGGGGTGCACGGCGGCGTCGACCTGCAGGTAGGAGTCCACGCTGCGGCTCACGATCCCCTTGAACGTGGAGGCGATCATGCGGTCGCCGTCGTGCAGCACGCGCTTGCCGAGCGGGAAGCCCATGAGGAAGACCTCGCTGCCGCTGGGCGGCGGGTCGAGGGCGACGTCGAAGGAGTCGACGTGCGGCATCGTGTCGAACGGCTCGATCTTCAGCAGCGCGAGGTCCTCGCGCTCCTCGCTCTTCCACGACACGAGGCGCGCCGGGTGGCGCTCGTCGCGGCCGGAGAAGATCACGAAGAGCTCGACCTCCGGCACGAGGTCCAGGCCGTCGAACGCCTCGAGGTCGTCGTCGCCGCTCTTCTTGTGGACCACGTGGGCGTTGGTGATGATCCAGCCCTCGTCGGAGATGCAGAAGCCCGAGCCGGTGGCCTCGACCAGCAGCGGGTCGCCCTCGCCCGAGAGGTTCAGGTCGATGCCGTCGAAGCGCTCGACGACGTGCAGGATCCGGCCGGTCGAGCGCTCGCGGTAGCACTTGTTGGCCTCGATCAGCACGACGCTCTCGACCGCGCCGGCGACGTTGGCGAGCTTGTTGCTCTCGAGGCTCAGCGGGTTGTAGAGCTCGAGGACGTCGCTGGTCTCCTCCAGGCGCTCGCGCAGGTTGGCGATCTCCTCGCCCGCGGCCTCCTCGTCGGCTTCCAGCCTCCCGAGCGTCGCCTCGAGCGCCGCGCGCTCGAGCTCCAGCGTGCGCTTGTCGGTCTCCCACTGCGACGTGGCCGCCACGAGCTGGCTGCGCTGGATCTCCCAGGCCTCGCTGAGCTCGGCGCTGATCTCGCCGACGGCCTCGAGCTTCTCGTCCAGCGCCTCGGCGCGCTGCGCGAGGTGCGTCACGGCGCGCTCGCTGCGGTCGTCGACCTCGCGCAGCGCCACGACGCCCGACAGCGCCAGCACGGACGCCACGGCACCGATCACGGCCAGGTTCCGGCGCGCGCGGCGCTGGATCAGCTGCTGCACGCCGGCCTCGTGCGGAATCCCGAGCTCGTCGCGCACGAGGCGCACGGTGTCCGGACCGATCGAGCGCTTCTTCGCGAGATCCGGGCGCGGCATGAGCACCGTCTCGCCCATCCGGATCGACGACAGCGCGAGGAAGCGCGGCCCGCCGCGCGACAGCTCGAAGCCCATACCGTTCTGCAGCTCGCGCGAGTGGATCTCCGCTCCGGCGATCAGCGTGCCGTTGGTCGACCCGAGATCCTCGAGGATCAGCTTGCCGTCCTCGATCCGCAGCCGCGCGTGGTTCGACGACACGCCCGGATAGTGATGCTCGTCCAGCACGACGTCGTTCTCCGACGAGCGCCCGAAGGTCATCCCCTTCGGCCCCACCTCGATCGAGGCCGGCAGTTCGGGCATGTGCATCGGAGCGATCCGCCAGCGGACGTCCATTTCGTTGTTCGAGCTCATGGGGGACCCTCGCGAGGAACTCCGGCACCGAGACGGCCGGATCGAGGTCCCATCGACC
>CAYGPA010000686.1:0-2214 GCA_964351535.1 uncultured Planctomycetaceae bacterium | reverse complement strand
CGGTAGTCGATGCCGACGCGCAAGCTGGCCTCCTCGCTCAGGCCGCCAGGCGGACGAGCATGACGCTCGCGACGTGGCTGACGGCGTAGCCGAGGGAGTATCCGGCCAGGCCCAGGCTCCAGCCCCACGGACGCGCGAGGCGCACCCCGTGCCGGCGCAGCTCGCGCGCGGCTCCCAGCGCGACGAGCGCCTCGGTCGCGAGCGTCGTCGCCGCGGCGCCGGCGATGCCGAAGCGCGGCACCGCGAGGAAGTTCGCGACGACGTTGAAGGCGAGGGCGGTGGCGCTGATGCGGAGCATGGCGTGCGTGTTCCCGGTGGCGACGAGCGCCGTGACCAGGGCCGAGCCAGCGTAGATGACCGCGGCCGCCGCGAACAGCCACTGGAGCGCGACGGAGGCCGTGTCGAACTCCGGGTGGAAGGTGCGCAGCAGCTGCGCGGAGAACGGCGTCAGCGCGCCGGCGACGAGCGCGAAGAGCGCGAACAGGGGCTGGCCCAGCCGCACGAGGGCGCCGCCCAGCTCTCCGGCCGCGTGCCGCCGCGCGAGCCACGGGAGCGCCGCGGCGGAGGCGTACTGCGCGATCATGATCAGGACGGAGAGGAAGCGCACCGCGACGTTGTAGGGCCCGAGCTCGGCCTCTCCGGAGAACACCCGCACGAACACGTTGTCGACGTAGAAGTAGAGCTGAGCGCAGAGCCCCGCGATGCCGAGCGGGGCCGCGACCCGCAGCAGCGCCCACGCCGAGGGACCCGCCGATCCCGTGCGGGGCATCTCGGAGCGCGCGACGAGCCACAGGCCGACGTTGGCGAGCGCGCTGCCGGCCGCGACCGCACAGACGTACGGAGCCGCCTCGTCGACGCCGCGGGCGGCGAGCGCGATCACGAACAGGAGCCCCGCCACCGTGCCCAGCGTCCTCGCGAGCACGGGCAGGCGCCAGTCGATGCGGTTGCGGTAGACCGTGCTCGAGAGCTCGAGCGCGTGCGTGAACGGATACAGCGCGGCCAGGAGCAGCCACGGCAGTCCCGGCTCGTCCGCGAGCACGCCGAAGACGGCCACGAGGCCCCACCCGGCCGCGGCCGCGCCGAGGCGCACGCGCCGCGCCGCGCGCACGACGCCGAGCAGCGCCTCCGCGTCGTCGGCCGTGCGCTGCACCGCGACCTGCCCCGTGCCGAGGTTCACGAGCCCGTCCAGCACGGCGAACAGCGCCAGAGTGAACGTGAAGCGCCCGAACACGTCGAGCTCCACCTGCCGCGACACGAGCCAGAGCACCCCCAGCGTGCAGAGCACGCCGACGACGCGCCCCACGACCTGCAGCGCCGTCGCCGTCCACACCCGACGCGGAACGGCGGCGTCGACCGTGGCGGCGGCGGATGCGGGCGGGGGAGCGGTCATCACGGAACGCGCAGGACGCTCGGCCGAGCGGGAACTTCCCGGAGGTCGGGGCCGAGCTCGGTAGGGCGACTCGAGCCCGCTACTCTGCCACAGGTCCCGACCCGCTCTGGCGCCGCGAGGTCGAAAAGCGGCCCGGCTACGGTCCTCGGAGCGGCGCTGTGCCAGGCACGCGAGGACGAGAACCGTCGCGACCGCTCGGATCGCGCGCCACGAGTGCGATGTGCTCATCGTGCGTGCCTCCCGGTCGGAGGCCCGTGTCCCCCTTGATTGGAGTGACGGCGCGCCGTTCCTCGTGCACGGGAAACCAACACGGCCGGTGGCGGAGGGTTCGAAAGCATGCTCTCGTGACTGTGACCCCTCTGGGAAGGAACCATGACCCGCCCCTCCACGACATCTCGATCGTTGCCCGAGCGAATCGCGAGGCGGGGCCTCGCCGCCTTCGTCGGTGTGTGCACGGCGTGCATCCTGGGCGAGCTCCTTCTCGGCTGGCTCGGAGCTTTCGACCCGCGTCCCCCGATGCACCCCGGTGAGATGCGAGCCGTCGAGAACGACGACGTCGGCGCCCTTCTAGGCTGGAAGCTACCGCAGGGGCGCACGTTCGAGTCCGTCTCGCCGAAGGGCGAGTTTGCGATTCGCTACCGCGCGAACGAGCGCGGGTTCCGAGGGCCTTTGGATCTATCGGAGGGCAAGTACAGGGTCGTCTTCCTCGGCGACTCCTTCACCTTCGGGCACGGCGTGGAGGAGGCGAGATCGTTCGTCGGATGTCTGCGTAGATCCTGGCCGGGCTCTTCTTGCTTCAACTTAGGCATGTACGGCTTCGGCAT
>CAYGPA010000685.1:0-2218 GCA_964351535.1 uncultured Planctomycetaceae bacterium | reverse complement strand
CATGCCCTTCGTCCTCCTCGGATTGAGCTCGCTCGTCGGCGCCGCCGCGGCCTGGATGCGCGTGCGCTACGCGGGCGTGGCTCGGGCGCGGCGTTCGGTCCGACGACTGCTCCGCAGGACGCGTCGGGGCTCGGAGGCCGTGCGCAGGGAGCTCGACGGGCGCCGCTCGGCGCTGCGGGAGTCGGCCAAGGCCTACGCCGACGACGCGCGGCGGATGCGGCTGGCCATGATGGACATGGACGAGCTGCGCGGCAGCGGGGCTGCGAACGTGCGCTGGGGGGCGCTGCGGGAGGGTGGGCTCATGACCGTCGGCGACGTCGTGCGCGCGGCGGAGGGCGGCCTCCAGAACCTGCCGGGCGTCGGCGCCGCCAGCGCCGCGAAACTGCGCGAGGCCGTGAAGAACCTGGGCGAGCGCAACGACCTCGAGCCGGTCGAGCTGCCGTCGCCGCGGCTGCGTCGCGCCGTCGAGCTGGCCGTGGCGCGCGACGCGTTGGCGCTCGACGCCGGCCTGCGCGAGCTCGAGCTGCCGCTGGAACGTCGCAGCGCGGAGCGCGCGGAGATCGAGGGCGAGGCGCGCGAGCTGCAGCGCGCGAGCTCGTTCCCGCGCTGGGCCCTCTCGCCGCGAACGCGCGCGCGCGAGCAGGAGTGGATCGAGCGGTGGAACCGCCTCGAGGCCCGCGCCTCGGAGCTCGTGTCGGAGCCGCCGCTTTCGGAGTGGTCCGAGGAGCAGCCGCCCCCGCAGCCGGTGCTGGACGACGAGGCCGTGCGGAGCGGCTTCCGCGAACGCTACGCGGAGTGCTGCGCGATCCTCGAGCGCTTCCTCGCCGGCGACGAGGACCCGAGCGGCGAGGACGGAAGCACCGCGACCCACGCGGCGACGGGCGGACTGCCGACCGAGGTGGCGCAGCGCATCGAGTCGTGGCCGCTCGCCACGGCGGGACTGAACGTGCAGCTGCGCCGCTACCAGGAGTTCGGCGCCAAGTTCCTGCTCGCGCAGCAGCGCGTCGTGCTCGGCGACGAGATGGGCCTCGGCAAGACGATCCAGGCGCTGGCGGCGATGGTCGACGTCGCGGCGAGCAATCCGGCTGCCCGCTTCCTCGTCGTCGCGCCGGCCGGGATCCTGTTCAACTGGGTGCACGAGGTCCACGCGCGCACGGAGCTCGCCTACCGCATGATCTACGGTCGCGACTGGGAGCACGACTTCCAGCAGTGGATCGAGCACGGCGGCGTCGCCATCACGTCGTACCCGTGGATGACGCAGCGCGACCTGCCCGAGCTCGTGAGACAGCACGTGGGCAGCATCGACGTGCTGGTCGCGGACGAGGCGCACTACGTGAAGAATCCGGAGGCGCAGCGTTCGCAGGCCGTGGCGCGCGCCGCCGCTCTGGCGGAGCGCGTGCTGTTCCTCTCGGGCACGCCGATGGAGAACCGCCCGGAGGAGATGCTCGACCTCCTGCACGTCCTCGGCCTCGACAGCATCGGCGAGCTGCGCCTGCGCGACCTGCGCGAGCCGCTCGAATCGGGCTCACCGCGCGCGTTCCGCACGGCCGTCGCGCCCGTGTACCTGCGTCGCAACCAGCGCGACGTGCTGCGCGAGCTGCCCGAGCGTATCGAGACCGAGGAGTGGGTCGACCTGTCCCCCAACGACTTCGCCGCGTACCGCTCCGCGGTCGAGCGCGGCGACTTCATGGGCATGCGGCGCGCGGCGATCCTCGGGGACGGCTCCGGCCTCTCCGCCAAGCTCGACCACCTCGCGGTGTTGCTCGAGGACCACGCGCAGAGCGGCCGCAAGGTCGTCGTGTTCTCGTACTTCCTGAGCGTGCTCGACGCGCTCGCGAAGCGCTTCGGCTGCCAGGGCCGCATCACGGGCGCCATGCCTCCGAAGGAGCGGATGGAGCTCGTGCAGGCCTTCAACGCGGCACCCGACCACGCCATCCTCCTCTCGCAGATCGAGGCCGGCGGCCAGGGCCTCAACATGCAGGGCGCCTCGGTCGTCGTCCTGGTCGAGCCCCAGTACAAGCCCACGACCGAGCAGCAGGCCATCGCGCGCGTGCACCGCATGGGTCAGACCGAGCGCGTGATCGTGCACCGCCTGCTGGCGCGCGACTGCGTCGACCAGCGGCTCCTCGAACTCGTCCGCGGGAAGGCGGAGCTCTTCGAGGCCTACGCACGCGCCAGCGCGCTGAAGGACGCCAGCGCCCAGGCGACCCACGCGGGG
>CAYGPA010000684.1:0-2236 GCA_964351535.1 uncultured Planctomycetaceae bacterium | reverse complement strand
TCGGCACGGTGTGGGGCATGATCGAGGCCTTCTCCAGCATCGCGCTGCGCGACGGCCTCGGGAAGCCCGAGCTGCTGGCGTCGGGCATCGCCCAGGCGCTGATCACGACCGCGGCGGGCCTCTCCGTCGCCATCCCGACGCAGGCCGTCTACTTCTACTTCAAGAGCCGCATCGACCGCTTCGTGCGCCTGGCCGAGGACGCCTACTCGCAGCTCGCGGACACGCTGCCGCGCATCGATCCGGACACCGGCGCCACGGTCGTGCGCACCATCGAGGTCGGCTGATGCACATCCGCGACGGCAACGACGGCGACGAGCTCACGCTGAACCTGACGCCGATGATCGACGTGGTCTTCCTGCTGCTGATCTTCTTCATGGTGGCGACGACGTTCCTCGAGCCGGAGAAGCAGCTCGAGATCGACCTGCCGCGCGCGGAGTCCGGCGGCTCGGCCGACGAGGAGCGCGACGAGATCGTGATCAACGTCACGAGCGACGGGCGCGTGCTGCTCTCCGGCGAGGAGGTCGACGAGAGCGGCCTGCGCACCGCGCTGCGCAGCGCGGCGGACCGCGATCCCGCCACGGCGGTGACCATCCGCGGCGACCGCGCCGCGCGCCACGAGTCGATCGTCGGCGTCATGGACGCCTGCGGCTCCGCCGGGCTCTTCAACCTCTCCGTGGGCACGCTCGAGGAAGGCTGAGCGCTTGCTGCGACGCCTCGTACCGCGGTCCATCCCGCGTCACCTCGGCAAGAACGCGGTGATCGTCCTGGCGCTCTTCGCGGCGGGCTTCTTCGCCGCGTGGTTGCGCCTGCGCCCGTACCTCGGCGACGCGGGCAAGTACTCCGACGGCGAGCGCGTCTTCGGCCGCACGACCGACGAGGGCATTCGCTACGCCGTCTGGGACGACCCGGAGTGGGTCGCGGGGCTCTCGGGAGCGGACGGCGACGCGACGCGGCCGACGGTCTCCCCCGACGGGCGGTTGCTCGTGTTCGCCTCCGGCGAGCTCGGACTGAACGCGGACCTGTACGTGGCGGACCTGCGCGACGGCGTGCCGGGAGACCCGCGCCCGCTGGCGGCGCTGAACGGCTCCGCCGACGAGTGGTCGCCGGCCTTCGGCCACGGCGCGCTGTACTTCGCCAGCAACCGCCGCGGCGGCGCCGGCGGCCTCGACCTGTGGCGCGCGCCCTACGAGGACGGTCGCTTCGGCGAGCCCGAGTGGCTCGGAGCCGACGTCAACACGCGCGCCGACGAGACCGATCCCGCGCCGTCGCCCGACGGCCGGACCGTGGCCTTCGCGTCCGACCGCGGCGCGGTGTTCGAGAAGGACTTCGACGTGTGGGTGGCCGAGCCGCGCGCGACCGTCGACGGGTTCTGGGAGGTGTGGCGCTTCGACACGCTGAACACGGATGCCGACGAGCGCGAGCCCGGCTTCTCGGGCGACGGCCGCACGGTGTTCTTCGCGTCGAACCGCGCGCTCGACGTCGCCGACCGCATCGGCCGGCGCGACTGGGACCTCTACCGCAGCGTGTTCGACCGCGGCCGCTGGCTCGCGCCCGAGCCGCTGGTCGGCCTGAACGGGCCCGGGGACGAGCGCGCGCCGTTCGTCGAGCAGAGCGGCTTCGGCCTGTGGTTCGCGCGCTCGGAGGCGCCGGGGGACGCCGGCGGCGGTGCGCCGCTCGGGCTGGCGCGCGCGCAGAGCCTGGAGCTCGTCCGCCTGCCCGCGCGGCCGGTCGGCCTGGCCGAGGTGCTGATCCTGATCGCGCTGCTCGTGCTGGCGCTGCTCGCGTGGCTCGCCAAGTACTGGGAGGCGCTCGACGTCCTCTACAAGTGCTTCCTCGTGTCGCTGCTCGTGCACCTCGCGATGCTGTGGTGGTTCCGCGACCTCTACCCGGAGAGCCAGCAGGTGCAGATGGCCGCGGCGAGCGAGGGCGCGACGTTCCAGGTGCGGCTCGCGCCGAGCCGCAGCGAGCTCGCGTCGCGCAGCGAGCGCGGCGGAGAGCTCGAGACCGAGCGCAGCGAGCCGGCCGAGGACGCCGGTCCCGCGCGCGTGGAGACGGCCCAGGCCGCCGACCTGGCCGACGCGTCGACCGCGGTCGCCGCGGGCGAGCTCCACCTGCGCGTCGAGCGGCCCGAGCTCGGCGGACCCGCGCGGGACACGGCCGCGCTCGACGCAGCGGCGCGGGCCGCGGCGGAGCGCCCGGTCGCGCCGGGCGTGCGCGCCCCGGCGGAGAGCTTCGC
>CAYGPA010000683.1:0-2243 GCA_964351535.1 uncultured Planctomycetaceae bacterium | reverse complement strand
CGAGGAAGAACTCCTCGACGCGGTCCGGCGGCATCGTGCGGAAGTGCGGGGCCAGCGCGGCCTCGATGCGCTCGCGCGAGTTCAGGAGCCAGCCGATGCCGGCCAGCGAGTTCTCGCGCATCTGGATCTCCTCCGAGAGCCAGTCCTCTTCGCGGCGCTCGTACCCCGAGGAGTCGAGCAGCACGAGGCTCTGCACGCGCTCGGGTTCGTTCAGCGCCAGCCGCCAGGCGAACTCGCCGCCGTACGAGCTGCCGACGACGTGGAAGCGCTCCAGGCCCAGCGCCCGGACGACCGCGCCCGCGAATCGCGCGCAGCGCTCGAATCCGTAGGGCGACCCGTCCCCGGGCGCGACGCCGTGGCCGAGGATCTCGATCGCGTACACGTCGCGCTCGGCGCTCAGTCCCGCGAAGGACTCGTTCCCGAACACGAGCTCCGACCACGCGAACAGCGTCGACGGAGTCCCGTGGATCAGGACGACGGGCAGTGTGTTCGCCGGGGCGTCGGCGGGGCGCTGCGCACGCAGGTACACGACCTCCTCGGCGACGACGGTGCCGTCGATCTCGATCTCGGTCGCGAGCCGCGACAGCCCGACCGCACGGGCCGGGGCGTTCTTGCCGAGCTCGAGGAGCCGCTGCTCCATGTCCGGCTTGGAGAGGGAGGAGCAGCTCGCCCCCAGGATCGCGAGCGACCCCGCGGCAGCCAGCGCGCCCAGCGCCCAGCGCAGGGAGCGGTGGCGTCCGGAGAGCCCGGCATCGTGCCCGGGCGGTTGTCGAGAGGTGGTCATTGCCCTGGATTTCGACCCCCAGGGCGCCGCGGATGCAACTTCGACACGGCCTCCGGATTCGGGCATCCACCGACACCTCCGGGGCGAACAATGAGTCCCGTGGAACTCCCCCTCGCAGCCCTGCCGGCCCTGGGCCTCGTCGCCCTGTCCCTCGTCATGTTCCTGGCGTGGCGTCGCCAGCTCCAGACCCGCAACGCGGGCGTCGTCGACGTCCTGTGGACCGCCGGGCTGGGTTCGCTGGCCCTCCTCTACGTGGCCCTGTCCGACGGCTGGCTGCCGCGCCGGATGCTCGTCGCGACGCTGGCGGGGGTCTGGTCCGCCCGCCTGACCCTGCACCTCGCCCGGCGCGTGTTCGGCGAGGACGAGGACGGACGCTACGCCGAGTTCCGCAGGCAGAAGGGCGCGGACTTCGACCGCTGGGCCTTCTGGTTCTTCCAGGCCCAGGCGGTGCTGGCCGTCCTGCTGTCGCTCGCCTACCTGCCTGGCGTGGTCGGCGACGCGGCCGGCTGGCGCGTCCAGGACGCCGCGGCCGTCCTGTTGTGGCTGACGAGCCTCGTCGGCGAGGCCGTGGCCGACCACCAGCTCAGCCGCTGGCGCGCGAATCCCGCGAACCGCGGCCGCACGTGCCGCACGGGACTCTGGCGCTACTCGCGTCACCCCAACTACTTCTTCGAGTGGATCCACTGGCTCGCGTGGCCGGTGCTCGCGATCGGCCTGCCCGGCGCGTGGGCCGTCTGGCTCGCGCCCGCCGCGATGCTGTTCCTCGTGGTCAAGGTGACCGGAATCCCGCCCACCGAAGAGCAGTCGCTGCGCAGCCGCGGAGACGACTACCGCGACTACCAGCGCACCACCAACGCCTTCTTCCCGGGTCCCCCGAAGGATCAGCCCCAGAGCTTGCCGGAGTCCTCATGAAGACCGCCATTCGCCTCGTCGAGCGCGGGCTCGTGCCCAAGGTGCTCGTCCGCCGCGGAATCCGTCGCCTGCTGGACGAACGCCTCCGCGAGCAGGAGCGCATCTACGGAGTCGGTCGCGACGCCGCGCTCGGAGCGTGGATCGACGAGATGCGCGCGAGCCCGGTCGCGCCCGTTCCGGAGCTCGCGAACGAGCAGCACTACGAGGTGCCGCCGCGCTTCTTCGAGCTGGTCCTCGGCGCGCGCGCCAAGTACAGCAGCGCCTACTACCCCTACGCGGACACGACCCTCGACGAGGCCGAGGAGCACATGCTGGCCCTGACGTGCTCGCGCGCCGACCTGCGCGACGGCCAGGACGTGCTGGAGCTCGGCTGCGGGTGGGGCTCGCTGACGCTCTGGATGGCCGAGCGCTATCCGCGCAGCCGCATCACGGCCGTCTCGAACTCCGTCCCGCAGCGCGAGTGGATCGAGGCGCGGGCGCGCGAGCGCGGCCTGGAGAACGTCACGATCCTGACGCGCGACATGAACGCCTTCGAGGCGGAGCGCGA
>CAYGPA010000682.1:0-2243 GCA_964351535.1 uncultured Planctomycetaceae bacterium | reverse complement strand
CCGGGGCCCGAGACCTTCGTCGGCACGTTGCCGGAGGCCTACGAGCGCGGGCGCGTGCGCAACGCGCCCGTGGTGCTCTGCATGATGCTCGACGACCAGGCGGACGACACCGAGCAGCTCCGCGACGCCCTGCTCACCGACAAGCGCGTGGCGGAGCACGCGCGCCATGCGGTCCTCGTCCTCGCCTCGCCCGAGACGCACGAGCTCGAGACCGTGCGCGTCGAGCAAGACGGCGAAGAGGTCGAGGTCCAGCGCTGCCCGCGGTTCCTCTCCCGGACGTGCGAGGAGCACCAGCGCCCCTGGGGCGCGCTGTACGCCGAGTTCCAGCAAGAGGGCGGCGAGCTGCTCCTGCCGCAGGTGGTGGTCAAGTCCCCCGCCGGGGACGTCCACGAGCGCTTCAACACGCGCCGCGCTCCGGACCTGAAGAAGCTCCTGGATGCGATCGACAGCGTGCGGCGCGCGTCCGGTCCCGACATCTCGTGGACGGACCTGCAGCGCGTGCGCCACCTGCAGCGCGAGGCGGCCAAGTACGAGGCCTCGAAGCGACACGGTCGCGCGCTGCGCTCCTGGAGCGAGATCGCCGCGCTGACCGAGGTGCCCGCGTACCGCGACGAGGCGGACCTCGAAGCCGCGGAGGCGCTGCAGGCCATGGAGGCGCAGCTCGCGGCCGCGGTCGAGGCCTGCGGCGACGTCGAGGACGTGCTACCGGGCTACGAGTCGCTCCTGCGGATGGTCCCCGACTTCGAGGACACGCCGCTCGAGCGCCCGCTCGAGAAGGCCATCAAGGCCGTGGAGCGGGACAAGCGCCACAAGGCGAAGATCGCGGCGTACAAGCGCGAGCGCGAGGCCGAGGCCCTGCTGCGCGAGGCGGAGGACGCGCTGGCCGCCGGCGACGAGAAGCAGGCCGAGAAGATCGTGCGCAAGCTGAACCGCAAGTACGGCGACACCGAGGCCGCACTGACCGCGCGCTTCAAGTACCCCGACTGGGCGAAGTAGGGGACGTTCAGCGCGTGCTGCGCAGGAACGCCTCGAGGACGCCGTCGGCCGCGACCTCGCGGTAGAGGCGCCCGCGCAGGTCGAGGCGGCCGAGCCATTCGGCCATCGAGTCGCCGCGGCCCCCGGACACGTTGCCCGTGTACACGCGCAGCTGGTCGACGAAGCGCGTCTCGAGGAAGCGACCGAGGAGCGTCGGGCCGGCCTCGACGAGGATGCGGCGCGCGCCTTCGTCCCAGAGCAGCGCGAGCGCGCTGCGCAGCTCGACGTGGTCCTTCTCGTTGCAGCGCACGCTGACGAGCCTGGCGCCCGCGGCCTCGAGCGCGGGAGCGCGCGCCGCACCCTGACCGGCCTGGTGCAGGATCACGACGTCGCCGCCACCCTCGCCGGGCCCGGGCGGCGCGAACAGGCGCGCGTCCGGCGGCGTGCGCAGCACGCTGTCGAGCACGACGCGCAGCGGCGGACGCGACGCGTCCCCGGGCGGACGGACGGTGAAGCGCGGGTCGTCGGCGAGCACGGTGCCGATGCCCGTCACGATCGCGTCGACGCGGCCGCGCAGCCGGTGCACCTCCCGCAGGGACTCGGGTTCGCTGATCCAGCGGCCGTCGCCGTGATCCGCCGGAGGCACGAGCTGGCCGGTGCGCGTCTGGGCCCACTTCGCGATCACCCACGGGCGCGGGCGGCGCCGGCGGTCGGGATCGACCCAGGAGAGGAAGTGCGGCGCCACTTCGCTGAGGGGCGTGGCGACGTTGAGCAGCTGGACTTCGACACCCTTCTCGCGCAGCAGCTCGAGGCCGGCGCCCCGGTGGCGCGGGTCGGGGTCGAGCTCGCCCACGATCACGCGGCGGATGCCGCTCGCGAGGATGAGGTCGGTGCAGGGAGGCGTCTTGCCGTGGCTGGAGCAGGGCTCGAGCGTGATGAGCAGGGTGTCCCGCTCCTCGCGCGGGACGTCGGTCCGCGCGGCCGCGGCGAGCGCGTGAACCTCGGCGTGCGACCCACCCCAGGCCTCGTGGAACCCGCGCGCGACCTCGGTCGCGCCCGCGAGCACCGCGGCGCCCACGCACGGGTTCGGAGCGACCTCGAAGCGGTACTCCCTCGCCTGCTGTCCGAGTTCGGTCAGCAGCGCGCGCAGGGTGGTCTCGTCGGGCAGGGCGTGCAGCGCTCGAGTCATGGTGCTTCGTCGGGTGCGGGGTTTCCCTCCTCCAGAATACCCCTGGCCTCCAGAATACTCCTGGCTTCCAGAATACCCC
>CAYGPA010000681.1:1029-2251 GCA_964351535.1 uncultured Planctomycetaceae bacterium | reverse complement strand
CTGCGCCCCGGCGGGGTCCTCGCGGCCTGGTGCTACGAGCTCGCCGAGGTCGACCCGGCCGTGGACGCGGTCGTCGGTCGCCTGTACGTCCACGTGGTCGGACCCTACTGGAAGCCGGCGCGCAGGCTGCTGGCGCAGGGCTACCGCACGCTGGACTGGCCGTTCGAAGAGCTCGCCGTCCCCGCCACGACGATGTCGGTGCGCTGGACGCTCGCGGCGATGCTGGGCTACCTCTCGACGTGGTCCGCCGTGCACGCTTACCGGCGCGAACGCGGCGAGGACCCGCTCGACCTCGTCCACGCCGACCTCGCACGCGCCTGGGGACCCCCGCAGACCGAACGAACGGTCACGTGGCCCCTGCGCATCCGCGCAGGCCGCGTCTAGAGGTCCCTGGAGTCGATCTCGTACAGGCGGTGTCCGTCGCTGCCCGAGAAGACGTGGACCTTTCCCAGGATCCCCGCGTAGGGGTTGACCATCCCTACCGCGATGTCCGGTACCCGGTCGCCATCCACGTCGCCGACCGCGGCGAGGCCGACACCGAAGTCGCGTTCCTCGGTCCCCTCCCAGCGGTGCAGCACTTCTCCGGTGGCTCCGCTATGCAGGCGGACGACGTTCCACCAAGCCGTCGTCATGATCAGGTAGTCGCACAGGCCGTCTCCGTCGACATCTCCGGCCCGCGCTGTCTCCTCGCCGTAGTCCCACGGGTCTTCGGGGCCTGAGGCACGGTGTGTACGGAGTACCTCCCCGTCCCATCCGGACATCAAGGTCACAACAGGTTCGAGCCTCTTGTCGTCGCCTCGGGGCCCCCAGGAGACCAGATAGTCGTCGACCCCATCGCCGCTCGCGTCGCCGACGTTCTCCACGGTGCGCCGCACCAGCTCGACGGCACCGGGTTTCTTCACCTTCAGGGGTTCCAGGTCTCGTGGCGCGAACTGCACGCTCGAGAGATCTGCGCCTGCCGTGAACTCGCGGACGACGGCACCGGTCCGGGTGGAGAGGATGACAGCCACGGGTGTCGGCACGCGGTCGACCCCGCTCTCCACAGCGTCGACGGGAACCAGCACATCGCGGCACCCATCGCCGTCCAGGTCGGCTACGGGGGCCAGCGAACGAGCCTGCAGGAAGTAGGGCTTGTCGCTGGAGACCAGGAGTGTGCGGATCTCGCTACCGGAACGAGCCGACAGGATCCGCACCCGATCCTCGGGCAATTCCCGAGGTCTGC
>CAYGPA010000681.1:0-1019 GCA_964351535.1 uncultured Planctomycetaceae bacterium | reverse complement strand
CCGAGGAGCCCCCTGTTCCGATGGCCGGCGCAGGCGAAGTCGGCGATCCCGTCGCCGTCGAGGTCGTCCAGCGAACAGAATGCCTGTCCCAGGCCAAGCTCATCTGCATCGCCGACCGAGTACAGGAGTCGTCCCGTTCGCCCCGAGAATGCCCACACCCCGCCCCATCCCCTGGCGGCTCCGACCACAAAGTCGTCGCGGCCGTCGCCGTCAACGTCTCCGATGCCCAGGATCGCCGTGCCGAAGAGATTGCGGCGTGCCTGACGTTCAGGCTCCTGCGGGAAGCTAACGCCGATCCACAGGAGCACAGCAACCGACGCCACGCGCATGCTCTCGAGTGTAGCGCAGGTCTACCCGCGCACGCGGGCGAAGCGGCGCTTGCCGACCTGGACCAGGAGGTCGCCGCTGGGGCGCTGGATCGTGGCGCGCGGGTCGCTGGCGACCTCGCCGTCGAGCTTGACGGCGCCCTGCTGGACCATGCGGCGGCCGTCGGAGGTGCTCTTCACGAGGCCGAGGTCGCGCAGCAGGTTGGCGAGGGGGATGCCGTCCTGGCCTTCGCCGGGGAAGGCGTGTTCGGGGACGTCGTCGGGGATCTCGCGCTTCGCGAACTGGCGGTCGAAGGCCTCCGACGCGTCGGTCGCGGCGTCGCGGCCGTGGTAGAAGGCCGTGAGCTCGCTCGCGAGGCGGCCCTTGGCGGCGCGCGGGTGGCCCGCGAGCAGCGCGTCGATCTCCTCGTCGGGCACGAGCGTCGTCAGCCGGAACCAGCTCTCCATGACGTCGTCGGCGATCGACATGACCTTGCCGAACATCTCGCGCGGCTCGTCGGTGAAGGCGATGGCGTTGCCGTAGGACTTGCTCATCTTGCGGCCGTCGAGGCCGTTGATCAGCGGCATGGTCATGCAGATCTGCGGCGCCTGCTCGGTCTGCTCCTGGAGCTGGCGGCCGACGAGCAGGTTGAAGAGCTGGTCGGTGCCGCCGAGCTCGACGTCGGCCCGGATCTGCACCGAGTCCCAGCCCTG
>CAYGPA010000680.1:0-2255 GCA_964351535.1 uncultured Planctomycetaceae bacterium | reverse complement strand
TCGAGCTGGGACAGCCCCGAGGACGTGATCGTCGCGGCGTGCAGCTGGCCGATCCGCATCTTGCGGATGATGTCGCGCTCGTCCCCGGCGACGCCGCCGGGATACACGCGCAGGGCCACGCGGCCGCCCGTGTCCTTTCCGATGTCCGCGATCATGCGGCGCAGGGCCTGGTCCCAGACGGATCCCTCGGGGAACAACGTCGCGAGCTTCAGTGTAACGGGCTTCGCAGGGGGCGCGACGACGGGCGGCGGCGTGGCCGCGCCCGCGAGGAAGCAGGTCAGGGACAGTGCGAGGATCGATCGGGTCACGGCGGCTCTCGGGGTTGCTTCGGGGGGGCGTTCGGTCACTCGTCCTCGAGGTCCTCGAGGATCAGGTCGTCGGCGCGGTCCAGCAGCCAGCGCGCGCGCCGGCGTGCGAGGGTGTTCTCGAGCCGGCGCTCCGGAACGGCGTCGGGGTCGACGGCGAGCGCGGTCTCGAGCGCGCGCTCGAATCCCGCGCGGTCCTGGGCGGGAACGAAGAGGCTCTCGGCGGCGAGGACGTGGGCGCTGGCGCTCTTCCCGCCGGACAGCGCCACGGCGCGCTCGTAGTGCGCGCGCGCCCGCGCGGGCGAGCCCCCCATCATCTCGGGCAGCGCCTCGATCACGATCAGCGCCTCGTGGACCGCGCCGTCGCTCCAGCTCTCGTCCAGGGCCGCGATGCGGGCCAGCAGCGCGCGCACGGCGTCGACGTCGGCGACGATCTCCGGGCGGTGCAGGCCGAGGGAGATGGCCGATCCCCACGCGGCGGCGGTCCAGTACGCCAGCGGGACGTCCTCGAGTTCGAGCTCGGCCGCGGCGCCCTCGGGGTCCGCGCGCAGGCGCGCGCCGAGCCGGGCGTGCCGCAGCTCGAGTCCGCGCAGCCCGTAGTCGCGCGCGCGCAGGTAGAGCCCCAGGGCCCGGTCGCGCGCGCGCACGTGCCGGTCGTAGTCCACCTCGGCCAGCTCGCGCGCGTCGGCCTCGATGAAGCCCGCCGCGTACTGCGTGAACCCGCTGGAGGTGGCGAGCAGGAGCTCCCCGTTCTCCGGCGCCTGGACCAGCAGCGCCTCCATGGTCTTCAGCGCGAACGGCAGCGCCTCGCGCACGAGCTCCGGATCCTCGTCCGAGGCGTACACGTCGCCGCTCGACGCGAGGGCTCCGGCCAGCCCGTCGACGGCGAGGGTGCGCAGGCAGCCGCTGAGCAGGAGGGTCGCGAGGAGGACCCCGAGCGGGGCCGCCGCTTGGCGTTGGGCGTACATGACGAGGTCCCCGCGTCCGGGCAGGGGCCGTAGCGTAGCCCGCATCCCCCACCAGCTCACGGCCAGAATCGGGCCGGCCCGCCGGCGCGATTCCGGGGCACACGCAGCGCCCCGGCCGCTTCGCGGGCCCGCGAAGCGCGGTTCACGCGTCGCTTCCGGGCCCCGCCCGGGGGAGCGAGTCCTCGCGGGCCAGCTCCTCCGCGGGCGCGCGCAGCGGCGTGCGGAGCAGAGCGCGCGCGCGGGAGGCGTCCAGCGACACGTCCGGCGGGCGATCGGACATGCGCGCCGCGCTGCGCGACGTGTGCTCGAGCCAGTCCTCGGGCTCGGGGATCCCCGCCGCCGCGAGCACCTCGAGGCCCAGCTCGAAGCGCGACAGCCGCGCGGGACCGGCGACGTGCAGCACGCCGGCCACGTCGCTCGCGGCGAGCTCGGCCAGCGCCTCGGCCGCGTTGCGCACCGACATCGGCGTGCGCCACTCGTCGAGGAAGAGCCGCGGACGCTGGCGGCGGTCGAGGGCCGCCAGGAGCGCGTCGGAAGCGCCGAGCCCGCGCCCGGCGGAGTCGCCGAAGAGCAGCGGCAGCCGGACCACCAGCGCGCGCGGATCCGCGGCGCGCACGTGCACCTCCCCCTCGGCCTTGGCGAGACCGTAGAGCGAGGCCGGCTCGGGCAGCGCCTCCTCCGCGTAGCCGCCGGAGGGCGCCATCCCGCCGAACACGAGGTCGGTCGAGACGTGCACGAGCCGCGCGCCGCTCTGCGCGCTGTAGCTCGCGAGCTCGCGCGGCACCAGCGCGTTCAGGCGCCGCGCGAGCACGGGCTCGCGCTCGCACGCATCCACGCGCGCCTGGGCCGCGACGTTCACGATCGTGCGCGGCTGCAGCTCGGCCAGCAGCGCTTCCAGGGCTCCGGAGGCGGCCAGGTCGACCTCGCGCGACTCGACGTTCGCCGCGACCTCCGCGGCTCCCAGGTTCGCGAGCAGCTCGCG
>CAYGPA010000679.1:0-2270 GCA_964351535.1 uncultured Planctomycetaceae bacterium | reverse complement strand
CATGGTCGCAGGGTCGCCGAGCGGCCGCGCCCGCGTCAAGCGCGGCGGGCCCGCGGGCCGCCGCTCGCAAAGCACCAGCAGGAGCCGAGTTGAGCCGTTTCGATCTACGCGCCATGAATAGCCCGGGCTAGACTCGGCTCCATGGAGGAGGACGAGAGGACCGAGGACCCGTCCGGCGCGGACGTGACGGTCTCGCTCGAGCTGGTCCGCAGGGCCCAGGACGGCGAGAAGGACGCTCTGAACCGGCTTCTCGAGCGCTACTACGAACGCGTGCGGCGCATCGTGCGCGTGCGGCTGGGCCGCAACCTGCGCGAGTGCGTGGACTCCGGCGACATCCTGCAGGAGACGTTCATCGCCGCCATCAAGTCGTTCGAGCGCTTCGAGATGCGCGACGAGGCCAGCCTGATCAACTGGCTCTCCAAGCTCGCGCAGCACCAGATCATCGCCGCCGCGGACTTCCACGGCGCGAAGAAGCGCGACCACAAGCGCACCGTCCCGCTGCAGTCGACCGGGAGCACGACGGAGAATCCGGCGGCCCGCTCCGCGACCGAGGCTCCGCGCCCGCTCGACGAGCTCGCCGACGCCGAGCAGTCCGAGATCGTCGAGGAGTCGATCCGCAACCTGCCGGAGGAGTACCGCGAGCTGATCATCCTGCGCAACTACGCGGGGGCGACCTGGGAGACGGTCGCCGCGGAGACCCATCGACCGAGCGCCGCGGCGGCGCGCATGATGCACGCGCGCGCGATCATCGAGCTCGGCAAGCTCGTGAAGTCCGGCGGCGCGTCGTAGCGCGCGACGGGCGACGCGCAGCCCGGAGGGATCGCGCGGATGCGGTGCCTCCGTGCGAAGCGCAGCGGCCCGGCGTAGCGGAGCACTTGACTCCGGCTAGCAGCCCGTTGAAGAAGTGCTCCAGATGCCAGAGCCGTGGCATCCGCTTCGGCGTGGTGCCTGGAAACGCAGGCGAATCGTCGATTCGGCGAGGCTTTCAGGTGCCGCACCGGAGTGGAGGACGCGGGTCTGGCGCTGGATGACCTTTTCAACGGATGGTGTGAGAAGGCCGGCCTCCTGGCGCAGTCGCCGAGGCGCTGCATGCTGGGTGGTTCATAAGACCCCAGGATCGGAGGCCGACCATGCACCACTCTAGCGACATGACCACGCTCAGGCAGACCCTCGGAATGGACCTCGGAGACCGCAGCAGCAGCGGATGCTTGGTCAACGCCGAAGGGGTGATCGTCGAGGAGTTCCGGATCTCGACGACCAGAGGATCGCTCGCTGCGCTTTTTGATCGGCTGACGCCCTGCCGTGTCGTCGTCGAGGCGTGCGGGCACGTCCATTGGATCGCCAGGCTCGCCGAGGAGCGTGGGCACGAGGTCGTCGTGGCCAATCCACGCGAGCTGCGACTGATCTCCAAGAGCGGCCGCAAGAACGACCGCAACGACGCGCGCACGCTGGCCAAGCTCGGTCGCGTCGACCCCGAGCTCCTGCGCCCGATCAAGTTGCGCGGCGAGGACTGCCGAGCGACCCGCGCGCTGCTCCACGCTCGCGATCAATTGATCCGTACGCGAACCAAGCTGATCGCTTTCACACGCGGACAGGTCAAGTCGTTTGGCGGACGCATCCCCAGTTGCTCGGCCGAGTCCTTCCACAAGCGAGCCGGAGACCACGTGCCGGAGATCCTGCGCGAGATCGTCGACCCTGTGCTCGAACTCCTGGCGCAGTTCCACAAGCAGATCCGGACCTTCGACAAGCAGCTCGAGTGCGTCTCTCGCGAGCGCCATCCTGAGACCTCCATCTTGCGGCAGGTCAGGGGGGTGGGCCCGATCCTCGCGCTGGCGTACGTCTCCACGATCGAAGATCCGCGGCGCTTCGCGTCCTCGCGAACCATCGGCAACTGCGTCGGGCTGTCGCCGCGGCTGTACGACTCCGGCGCCAAGACGCCCGAACTGCGCATCTCCAAGCGCGGCGATCGGCTGCTCAGACGCCTGCTCGTGAATGCGGCGTCCTACATCCTCGGCCCATTCGGCGAAGACAGCAACCTCAGACGCTACGGCGAGCGCATCTCTCGAAGCGGATCCCAGCGTGACAAGGCGC
This sequence comes from uncultured Planctomycetaceae bacterium, assembly GCA_964351535.1. Classification (GTDB taxonomy): domain Bacteria; phylum Planctomycetota; class UBA1135; order UBA1135; genus JAUIDW01. Next base: position 179 of record CAYGPA010000679.1, on the reverse strand, counting down.
GCGCTCGCATCGCTGTCGCGCGCAAGCTGGCCTGCTTGCTCCATCACCTCTGGCGCACGGGCAGCGTGTGGGAGCCCAACTACGTCCACCACGCCCTCGCTCGCTGACCGACCTCCACCGATCACCTTGACGACCGACACCGAACACGTCTCGACCCGCCCGGTCCCGGGGACTGCGAT
>CAYGPA010000678.1:0-2275 GCA_964351535.1 uncultured Planctomycetaceae bacterium | reverse complement strand
ACGCGTACATGTACGCGGAGAACAACTTCTACGACCAGAACCTCGACGCCTCGGGCTCCAAGAACGTCCACGTGAACGGCCTGATGAGCGCCGGGAACCAGGTCGCGATCGACCGCGACTACAACGGGCAGCACTCCCAGCTCGGCGTCACCTGGGACTCGCGCGTGCACGACGGCACGGTGACCCTCCCCGGCCTGCCGTCGAGCAGCGGCGCGGGCGGCGCGGTGACGGTGCTCTCGTGGCGCCGCGTGCCGGCCCCCTGAACCGCCGACGAGCGCGCCGGACAGCCGGCCCATCCGGGCCGCGGCGAGAGGGCCGAGGCGCGGGGCCGCGGCCCGCGTGGACCCTCGCGAGCCCCGAGAAGGGCCCTCCAGCGTGTCGAGCGCTCTTTTTTGGGCATCAATCAATCGTTTGAGTGAATTCCTGGCAGGCTATGGCGCTCGAGGAGCAGAGCCTTGCCCCAGATCGTCGACCCCCCGCCCCGCACCGGCGGCGCCACGCGCGCGCTCGACGGCCAGGAGTTTCTCCTCGCCGAGCCCATGAGCGAGATCGAGACCCGCACCGCGCTGCTCCAGGCCGCCGAGGAGCTCTTCTCCGCGCACGGCTACGAGGCCGTCGGGATCCGGGAGATCTCCGCCCGGGCCGGGACCAACGTCTCCTCGATCAAGTACCACTTCGGCTCCAAGCGTGAGCTGTACCTCGAGACCATCCGCTGGGTCCTGCAGCACCCCGAGGTCCAGGGCAGCTGGGAGGCCTTCGAGAACCTGCCGAACACGCAACTCGGCGCGGCGACGGTGATCGTGGGCTTCCTGCGCGGCGCACTCACGCAGGCCGTCGAGGGCGGGCGGCCCGAGCGCTACGTGCGCCTCATGATCCAGGAGTCGCTGCGCCCGGGCGAGGACTTCGAGTTCATCGTCTCCAACTTCTCGCACCGCTACGAGCACCTGATGGTCGAGCTCGTACGCACCCTCGCTCCGGATCGAGACGAGGCGTTCTACGTCACGAGCGGGCGCAGCATCTTCGCGCAGTTCCTCCACTACTTCGTGTGGAAGCCGTTCATCCGCGAGAGCGAGTACGGAAACATCGGGGAAGAGATTCCCACCGACCAGGCCGCGGACGTGGTCGCGGCGCTCGTGCTGCGCGGACTCGGCTGCTCCGAAGAGCTCATCGAAAAGGCTATGGCGATCCCGATCCCTCCCTCCTCCTCCTCCCCTCGAGGGGTCCCGTAGCCGAGGAAGAGATCCCCCCTCTCTTCCTCCGTGAGGCCGGTGCTCCCCGCACCGGCCTCACCCCTTTTCAACCCGGACGATTCACGAGCACGCAGCCGAAACAACACAACCGGCGGCCTTCGGCCGCCTCTCGGCGCCCGCCGGCACTTTGCGAACTCCGGCGTCCTCGACGACCTGACCCGGCGTCTTCGCCGATCCATACCCGGCGTCTTCGCCGATCCATACGGCAGGCCGCTGCGGGGCCGAAGCTCACAAAGCACCAGCAGACACCGAGCTGAGCCGTTTCGATCTACGCGTCGTGAATCGTCCGGGTTGAGGCCCGGAACTTTCTGCGCGGGGCAGAATCCAGCCCCGCGACAAATCCTGGGATAGCGTTCAGTTGCCAGCGTGGTCCGCGCCCGCCGGAGACTGATCGACTCAGCTGCTCGCCCGCCCGGAAGAGTTTTCCGGACGAGGGCGCGGACGAACCGCTCGCCAAGGAGCCGTCCGTCATGCGCAAGAGCCGTCAATCCGTCCGAGGAGGAGCCCTCCTCGTCACCGTCATCGCGGTCGTCGTCCTGACCGCCCTCTCGACCTCGATCCTGGTCGTGGCCGCCTCGGCCCAGCAGGAGAACCGCTCGGCCAGCGATCAGGTGAAGGCGCTGTACCTGGCCGAATCCGGCATCAACGACCTCATCGCGCGGCTGCGCGTCGAGCTCGACGACCCGACCGGACCCGGCGGCCGGACGGCCATGCCGACGATCGGGAGCGCGGCAGCGCCGCAGGTGTTCTCCTCGGGGACCTACTACGGCTCGGCCGTCGACAACCTCGACGGGACCTACACGCTGACGTCGGCCGGGACCTGCGGACGCGCGACGCAGGCCATCGAGGTCGTCGCGGACTCCGCGGCGTTCGGAATCTTCGGGAACGCCGTGTTCGCGGGGAACTCCGACGGCGACCCCAACTACTCGCTGGGCTTCAGCGGCCTGGGAACGCAGCACGACGAGATCGAGGGCGACGTCTACAGCGGCGGGGACATCCACATCATGGAGGACGCGCTGATCACC
>CAYGPA010000677.1:0-2284 GCA_964351535.1 uncultured Planctomycetaceae bacterium | reverse complement strand
CCTGGCCGCTCGCTGCCGCGCAGAGCGTGGCCAGGAGGATGGGGGTCCATTGGTTCTTCCGCATGATCTCGCGTCCTCTGCTGGGCTTCGCCCGTTTCGCCCGCCGCGTGTTCCCGAATCCCAGGCGAGCCGTCAGCAGGACCATCCGGGACCGGAGCGAGCCGTTACGCGCGAATTTCCCACGGCCGGGCTCGGCCCCCCGCACGCGCCCCCGGGGCCGTCCCGAAGCGCGGCGGGCCGTCCTGCGCGATCCGCCCGATCACGAACCGATCGTGAAGCGGATCCCGTTCGACAGGCTGTCGCCGAAGCCCGCCGGGTCGCCCGGGTCGCGCTGCAGCCACTGGGCGTCCACGACCTGGCCGGCGGTCAGTTGAGGATCCACGCCGGCCTGGATGCGCGCATTGAAGTTGCGTTTCAGCACGCCTCCGCAGGTGCCGGTGCCCTTCTTGACCGCCTGCTTGAACGGCAGCCAGCGCGAGAACGGCAGCTTCACGCAGAGCTTCCCGCCGTGGAAGTCGAGGTTCGACTTGCCGTTGACCCCGTAGATCAGGAAGCCCGACTCGCCCGGCAAGAAGTCACGGCCCTGGATCGAGAAGGGCGCGGCCGACGTGGCGCTGGCGATCCCCGAGAAGTTCAGGAACGGCACGCAGCCCATCGAGTTCTGCTTGCCGGAGCAGTAGAGCTCGGGGAAGTCGGGTCCGAGGTTGCGCACGAACACGTCGTCGTGGGAACCGCTGTCGCCGACCACGAGATCGGCTCCCGTGGACCGGAACGCGACCTGACCGTCGTCCGAGACGTCCGTGAACAGGCAGGCGCCCGTCGACTGCGCTCCGCTATCGGAGAGACTCACCCGGACCCTCGCGCCCGTCGCGCGCTCGTGGCGGAAGATGTCCCGGGTGCCGTTCGTGTCTCCCGCGACGATGTCGCTGGACGTCGCGGCGTAGGTGATCCAGCGCCCGTCGTCGGAGATCGCGACGGAACTCGAGTACCCGTTCGACGAGACCGTGGGCTGGTTGAAGGCGTGGCTCACACCCAGCAGCGTCCCCGCGAAGACGTCCCGCAAGCACACGTCCGTGGTGTTGTTCAGGTCCATGGGGAAGGCCGGAGCATCCGTTTGGAACACCACGAACTGGCCGCTGCCCGAGATCAGCGCGCAGTAGGACTCGCCCTGCAGCTCGGCGCCGGCGGTCGTCACGCTCACGCGCGTCGTCAGATCGAGCTGCCGGTCGCGCAGGAAGATGTCCCGGCAGCCGTTCGTGTCGCCCAGGACGATGTTGGTCGCGTCGCTCTCGAAGACCACGAAGCGCCCGTTGCGCGAGATGTCCGGGTAGCCGGAGTCGCTGTTGACCAGCGCGCCGCCGGTCGCGACGCTCGCGATCTCGGTCACGCCCGTCTGCGTGTCGTGTACGAACACGTCGCGCGCGCCGTTCAGGTCTCCGGGAACCAGATTGTCGGCTCCGCTCTGGAACGCGACGTAGCGCCCGTCGGCGGAGATCGAAGAGATGTTGGAGTAGGCATTCCCCTCCGCGCCGACCGAAGAGACGCTCACGCGGAGGATCGCACCGGTCTGGATCTCGACGCGAAACACGTCGAATTCTCCGTTCGTGTCTCCCGGCACCAGATCCGTCGCATCGCTCTCGAAGCAGACGAAGCGCCCGTCGGCCGAGATGCGGGGCCTCGAGGAGTCCGCGTCTCCGGGGGTCCCCGTCGCGAGGTCGCGGCTCAGGAGTTGAACCTCTCCGGTGGCGCGATCGCGCAAGAAGACGTCCTCGTGCGAGTTCGTGTCCTGCGGGACGAGGTTCGACGCATCGCTCGCGAACACCACGAGCCGCCCGTCCGGAGTGATGCTGGGGTCATCGCTGTCCGCGTTGCCCTCCAGCCCCTGGACGTTCGTGCTGATCCGAACCGTCTCCTGACCTCGCGCCGCGACGAGCAGCATCCCCACGGCTCCCGCGATCCAAACCCTGTTCGTTCTCATGTCCGTGCTCCCCGGATAGGCGCCGAGCCCCCGCGGCGAAAGCGGCGGGCACCGGTGCGACCTCCTCTTCCATCCGGGGCCGCGCGGGCTCGTTACCGGCCCGGGGGCCCGGATCGAGACCCCGCGCAGGGCTCGACCCAGGCCCCTGTCCCGGCCGGACTTACGACCCGATCGTGAACTGGATTCCGTTGGAGAGTCCGTCGCTGAAGCCGGCGGGATCGGCGGGGTCGCGCTGCAGCCACTGCGCGTGGACCGTCTGGCCCGCGGTCAACTGCGGGTCGGCGCCGCTTTGGATGCGCAGGTTGA
>CAYGPA010000676.1:0-2285 GCA_964351535.1 uncultured Planctomycetaceae bacterium | reverse complement strand
GACCGACGAGATCGTGCGCCAGGTCGACTCGCACCACGCGATGCTGATCAACCGCTCGCGCTCCGGGATGCTGCTGCTCGCGCAGGACACGCTCTACACGCTCGAGGTCTGCCCGGCCGTCTGGGTGCTCCTGGCCGCGAACGACGCCGAGAAGCACGCGCCGATCCGCATCGTCGGGCTCGAGAACAACGGCGCCGTCGGCCGGCTGCGGCTCGCCGGCACCGACGCGGCGATCGAGGAGGCCGTGGGCGCCGTGCATCGCGCGCTGGACGGCGCCCACGGCCGCGAGCAGGGCGGGAGGAGCTAGCGCATGTTCCTCGGACGCGTCGTGGGCGAGGTGTGGGCCACCCGCAAGGCCGCCGACCTGGAGGGCGTGCGCCTGCTGGTCGTCGAGGCGCTCGACGAGCGCCGCGACCCCGCGGCCCCCAAGGTCACGCCGGTCGTCGCCGCCGACCCGCTCGGCGCGGGCATCGGCGAGCACGTCGTGGTCGCCTTCGGCAAGGCCGCGCGCGTGGCCTGCGGCGGCGATGGCGACTACGCCTTCGAGGCCGCGGTGGTCGGGATCGTCGACGACTTCGACGTGCCCTCGGCCCCCGCCTCCTGGCGGATGGGCGCGCGGACCAGGCGGCCCGAGGACGCGCGGGCCAGGCGGCCCGAAGACGAAGGGAAGGCGGACTGATGTTCGTCGGAACCGTCGTCGGCAACCTGTGGTCCACGAAGAAGGACCCGACGCTCAAGGGCCTGCGCTTCCTCGTCGTACAGCCCTTCACGCTCGGAGCGCCGACCGCGGAGACGATCGTCGCCGTCGATCCGATCGGCGCCGGCATCGGCGAGCAGGTCCTGGTCGCCGTCGGCCGGGCGGCGCGCCACGCGATCGGGCGCGGCCACGACATCGGGTTCCAGGCGGCCGTCGTCGGCATCGTGGACGCGATGGAGCTCGAGAACGATCAACGATCACCCTGAGCCTCGGGCTTCGCGCTCCGCGGCGCGGGCCAGGCAAGAAGCACGACAGCGGGTACGAGAACGGAGTCAACATGAACCGCAACGATCACAATCCCGAGCTGCGCGAAGCGCCGCTCGATGACTGCATCGGGCTGCTCGAGCTGTGCTCGGTCGCGCGCGGCGTCGAAGTCGCCGACGCCGTGCTGTGGCAAGCGCACGTCGAGATGCTCTTCGCCACGCCGGTCCAGCCGGGCAAGTACGTCCTGCTCTTCTCGGGCTCCGTGCAGGACGTCCGCGCGGCCGTCGCGCGCGGCTCCGAGGTCGCGTCCGGCGACCTCGTCGACCAGCTCTTGATCCCTCAGATCCACGAGCAGGTCGTCCCGATGCTGCGCCGACGCGGCGGGAAGGTGAACGGCGAGCTGGACGCGATCGGGCTCGTGGAGACGACCACGGTCGCCTCCACGGTGATCGCGGCCGACCAGGCGCTGAAGACCGCGACGGTCGACCTCGTCGACCTGCGCATCGCCAACGGCCTCGGCGGGAAGAGCTTCTTCACGCTGACCGGCGAGGTCTCCGACGTGCGCTCCGCGGTCTCCGCAGGCGCGCGCTCGGCCCAGGAGCGCGGCCTGCTCGCGCGCGACGTCGTGATCGCCCGCCCGCACCCCGAGCTCGCCGCCCACCTGTAGCGCGGAGAACCCCCTTGCCCCGCCGCTATCTGACCGTCGAGGACGTGCAACGCGCCGGAGGGCGCGAGATCCTCGTCGACGAGGAGACGCTCGTCACGCCCCAGGCCTTGCAGGCCGCCGCGCAGGCCGGCGTGTCGATCCGGACGTCCACCGGACCCTACCGCGAGCCCGCGCCCGACCGCGGACCCGACGCGGTGCGCGCGGCCTACTCGCTGCCGAGCCTGCCCGAGCCCAGCGAGACGGCGACGGACGCGACCGGCGTCGTCGTCACCGCGGTCGGCAAGAACCGCCGCGGCGTCCTGGCCGAGCTGACCGCCGCGCTCGCGGCGGCGGGGGCCAACGTGCACGACATCTCGCAGCGCGTGATCGAGGGCTACTTCCACCTGATCCTCGTCGTGGAGCTGCCGCCGGGCGAGGCCTTCGAGGGGCTGAAGTCGCGCCTCGAGTGCATGGGCGGCCCCGAGGACTACGTCGTGCGCGTCGTGCACGAGCGCGTGTTCCGCTTCATGCACCGCGTCTAGCAGCCCGTTGAAGAAGTCATCCGGCGCCATCACGGCATCCTCCACTTCGGTGCGGCACCTGAAAGCCTCGCCGAATCCAATGATTCGCCTGCGTTTCCAGGCACCCCACCGAAGCGGATGCTGCCGCCCTGGCATC
>CAYGPA010000675.1:0-2303 GCA_964351535.1 uncultured Planctomycetaceae bacterium | reverse complement strand
GGTACAGCTTGCGCGCGCCGTCCGGGTCGCCGTCGCGCCAGTGGTGCAGGCAGATGGCGGCCTGGATCAGGCCCTTGAAGAAGTCGGCGTCCGCGCCTTCGTTCTTCAGCCAGAGCACTTCCCAGGCTTCGTGCGCGTCGTGGTACTCGCCGGCGTCGAACAGGCGGGCGGCCTCGACGAGGCGCTCGCGCGCGCCCTCGTCGTCGAAGTCGAGGTCGGGATCCTCCTCCTCGAGGCTCACGCGCCCCTCCCCGCGTCGTCGCCGCGCTTCCGGCGGCGGCGCTCGCCGTCGCCCTCGCCGCCACCCTTCTTCTTCTCGCCCTCGTCCTTCTCCCGCCGCTCCTCGGTGCCCCAGTAGGCGTCCAAGCGCCGCTGGTAGCGCTTCGTCAGCACGGGCTCGGGCAGCAGCTTCAGGTCGCGCTTGTTCGCGCCCCACCAGTCGTGCCACTCCTTCTGGGTGCCGCCGGGGTCCTGGCCGGTCAGCGCCATCATCGCGCAGCGGAAGTCGGGCAGGAAGGTGCCGACGTGGCGCGGCGCCGCCTTCGTCGCGAGGGAGTAGAGCGCCTTCACGGACTCCTCGTCGCGGATGCGCGCGAGCCCGAGGACGCGCGCGCGGCAGGTCAGGCGCTGCGTGTGGTCGAAGGCGCCGTCGGTGAAGCGGTCGATCGTGTCCGGGTCGCCGTGCATCGAGAGCGCCTGCAGCACGCCGGAGGTGAGCTCGTCGCTCTTCCGCAGCTGCTTGTCCTTGTGGAACTTCACCAGCTCCTTGACCGCCTGCGCGTGGCGCAGCGCGCCGAGCCGCGCGATCGCGAGCGTCCGGACCTCGAGGTCGTCGGCGTCCGCGAGCTTCGCGACGAGCTTGGCGACCTTCGCGTCGGCGACCGCGCCGTGCGCCTGGAGGGCGTCGAGCACCGCCTGCTTGTCGGCGTCCTTCGCGAGCGCGGCGGTCAGGGCCTCGGTCGCGGCGTCGACGACCTCCTCGGCGGGCGGCTCCGGCTTCGGCGGATCCTCGGGCGCGGGCGCGAGGAGGAGGGGCAGGGCGAGCAGCAGGGAGAGCATGGCGGTCCTTTCGGTCGGTGCCGGGCGCAGCATGGCACGCGGCGCGGCGTGGGGGAACCGGGGCGCGCGAAGGAGGTGCCGCCCGATTCCCGTCGTCCCCGCGATGGAGCGCGCGCCGCGCCCGGCCTATGCTCCGCGGCCATGGCGCGGCCGCGAGACGCGAGCGCGCGCGGCGAGCCGGGCTCCCGCGCGAACGGCTGGACGGGGGGGCAGTACAGCCTGTACCGCGTCGCGCTGGCCGTGTTCCTGCTCGCGCTCGTGTGGCTCGTGGAGCCGGGATGGGACGGGCCGGAGGACGCCCTGTGGGGCGCGCCGCTCCGGCTGCACGACGCGCACCGCTGGCCGCTGAGCCTGATCGCGCTCGGGCTCGCGGTCGGACTCTTCGACCGCTGGCTCGCAGCTGCCGCGCTGGTCGCGGTGCTGTGCGTCGGCGAGGGCGTGCTGTGGCTGACGACGGCGCCCCTGCTCCTCGCGCACGTCCTGACGGACTCGGCGCCCTTCGGCTCCGCCGCCGCGATCGGTCGTCCGGATCCAGGCGGCGGGTGGCGGCGGTCCCGCTGGAGCCTGGCGGTCTCCAGCCTGCCCATGTGGTCGGTGAGCTGGGCGCTGATCTTCTTCGTCCTGACGCTGGCCGGTCCGTTCGGTGCCACCTCCTGGGGTCCAGCGCAGTACGTGCCGCTCGCGGTGGTCACGCTCCCCGCGCTCGCGCGATTCGCGCGCGTGCAGCGCGCGACCTGGATCGTCTGGGCGCTGCTGCTCCCCGTGGTGATGTACGGGGTCTTCGAGCTCCTCGGCGATGCGAGCGCGACGCGCGCCGACATGGTGGGACCGGTGTATTTTCTCGTGATCGGCCTCGCGTGCTTCGATCCGGTCCTGATCCCGGCGCGGCGCGCGCGCGAGGTCGTCTACTACGACGGCGACTGCGGGCTCTGCCACCGCACGGTGCGCTTCCTGCTGGCCGAGGACGCGGCCGCGCACGTCCGCTTCGCGGCCCTGCAGAGTGACCACTTCGCGCAGCACGTGAGCGAGGACGAGCGCGAGGTCCTCGGGGACAGCGTCGTCGTGCGGACCGGCGACGGGCGCCTCTTGCAGCGCTCCAACGCGATCGTCCACCTCCTGCTCGCGCTCGGCGGTCTGTGGCGCGTCATCGGCTGCCTGGCCTGGATCGTCCCGCGCCCGCTGCGCGACATCGCGTACGACGGCGTCGCGCGCGTGCGCAAGCGCCTGTTCGCGGCGCCCGAGGG
>CAYGPA010000674.1:0-2308 GCA_964351535.1 uncultured Planctomycetaceae bacterium | reverse complement strand
CCCGAGCACCTCGACATGTTCGGCCTCGACGTCAGCCGCGGCCGCGCGTTCAACCAGGTCGACTCCCTGCGGGCCCAGAAGGTCTGCATCGTGCGCGAGGGGCTCGTGCGCAAGCTCGACACCGTCGAGGACCCGCTGGGCATGACCCTGCGCATCGGAGCGCACCCGTTCCGGGTCGTGGGCGTGCTCGACGACGAGGCGCTGCGCTCGCACACGCGCAAGGCGCTCGCGATCGACGACCGCAAGCAGGAGGTGTACGTGCCCTACGCGACCTCCATGCGCGCCTTCGGGACGTTCGAGTACGTCGAGCGCACGGGCAGCACCGAGATGTCCGAGGTCGAGCTGGACCAGATCGTGGTCGAGGCGGCCAGCTCCGACAGCGTCTACCCGACCGCGCGCATGATCACGCGCATCCTCCAGCACGGTCACGACAAGGAGGACTACGAGGTCGTCGTCCCGCTCGAGCTCCTGCGGCAGAGCGAGGCGACCCAGCGCGTCTTCAGCATCGTCATGGTGCTGATCGCCGGGATCTCGCTCCTGGTCGGCGGCATCGGCATCGTGAACATCATGCTGGCGACGATCACCGAGCGCACCAAGGAGATCGGCATCCGCCGCGCGATGGGGGCGCGGCGCAGCGACATCGTGATGCAGTTCCTCACCGAGACGATCGCGATCGCCGCGATCGGCGGGCTGATCGGCTGCCTCTTCGGCGTGCTCGGGGTGCAGGCCATCGCGCACTACACCAAGTGGAACGCCGTCGTCGCCCCGCACTACGTCGGGATCTCGCTGGCGATCTCCTGCAGCGTCGGCGTGCTGTTCGGGATCTACCCGGCCCGCCGCGCGGCGCACATGGACCCGATCGCCGCGCTGCGGTATGAATGACGCATGCTCGGTCTCGCCGTCCTGACCCTCTGCCTCGCGCCCGCCGGCGATCCGGATCCGTCGCTCTGGATTCGCGGCATGACGATCTCCACGCAGACGTCCGGTCGCGAGTGGGCCACCGAGGGCTTCGGAGAGGAGCTCGACGACCTGCGCGCGCTGGGCGTGAACTGGGTCGCCATCCACCCCTATGCGGGGATTCGCACCGACGGCACCGTGCGCGTCTGGTCGCGGACGCGCGAGAGCGCGCCGGAACACGTCCTGCGACCGATCCGGGAGGCGCGCGCGCGCGGTCTCTCGATCATGATCAAGCCCCACCTCGGCTACTGGGGCAGCGGCTTCTCCTGGCGTGGCGCGATCGACTTCCCGGATCCCGAGCACCGCGCGCGGTTCTGGCGCGAGTACAGCGACTGGATCGTGTGGCTCGCGGAGCTCACGAGCGAGGCCGACGCGTTCGTCGTCGGGACCGAGCTCGATCGACTGGCGGGCGACGCCGCCGAGTGGCGCGCGCTGGTCGAGCGCGTGCGGGCGGTGACCGACGCGCGCCTGACCTACGCGGCCAACTGGGACACGTACGGTCAGGTGACGTTCTGGGACAGCCTCGACGCCATCGGGGTCCAGGGCTACTTCCCGCTCAGCGCCGAGGAGGATCCCGGACGCGAGCTCTTGCTCGCGGGCTGGGAGACGATCCTGCCGGGCCTGCGCGCCCTGCACGCGCGGACCGGGAAGCCCGTCGTGCTCACGGAGCTCGGCTACAACGGGTCGCTCGCCGCGGCCCGCGAGCCGTGGGACCACCGCTCCGCGCGCAGTGCCGAGCGCGCGCGCGCCGAGGCGCTGCAGGCACGCTGCCTGTCCGTCGGTCTCGAAGTGCTCGAGCGCGAGCGCGAGTGGCTGCGCGGCGCGTTCCTCTGGAAGTGGTTCGTCGGCGCGGCACCCGGCGAGAACTTCGTGAAGGACACGCCGACGCTGCGGGCCGTCATCCAGTCCGCCTGGTCGGGCGACCGCTGAGCGGCCTGCGCCCGCCCGGCACGGAGGTAGCCGCGGGCTACGACGTGGCCGAGGTCTTGCGCCGCTCCCACTCGCGGCGCTCGTGGCACCGGGCGCACTCCTCGTAGAAGTGCGGCTCGCCCTTCGCGGTGGGGATCAGGGTCAGACCCTTCTTGGTCTCCGTGTTCCAGCGGATCACGGGGTCCTCGGTCTGGGGGACCCAGGTGTGACCGAAGATGCGGCAGAAGATGTTCATGGCGTGTCCGGGGCGCGGCGGGGCCCGCATCCTAGCCCGGACGATTCACGAGGCGTAGATCGAAACGGCTCAGGTCGGTGCCTGCCGGTGCCTTGCGGGCGCCGGCCCCGCAGGCGACCTCTTTCGGTCGTTCGAGGACGCCGGAGTTCGCAAAGTGCCGGCAGGCGCCGAGAGGCGGCCGCAGGC
>CAYGPA010000673.1:0-2343 GCA_964351535.1 uncultured Planctomycetaceae bacterium | reverse complement strand
GCGAGCGGCAGCACGGCGGTCAGGTGGATGCCGCGCGCGAACGGGCCGGAGTGCGGGACGAAGACGACCGGCGGCCGCAGTCCCTCGCGCTCCACCGCCTGCAGCAGCTCGGCCTCGTGGCGATGCCCGTCGAGGCCGTAGGCCCAGAGGTTGCCGTGCCGGTGCGGGTGGTGCGTTCCGGGCTTCGGCTTGTTGCCGCTGCCGCTGGAGCCCGTGACGGCGCTGAAGGTCCAGGCCGCGTCGGGCGCGAGGATGCCGGCCCGCGCGGCCGGGACCGCGGCGAGCTGCAGGGCGGTGGCGAAGCACCCGGGGGCGGCGACGCGCGTCGCCCCCTCGAGCTCCGGTCCGAAGAGCTCCGGCAGGCCGTAGGCGAAGCGCGCGGGCTCGTCCGGGTCGGGGTGCTGCGCGCCGTACCAGCGCCGGTACGCCTCCGGGTCGCGCAGCCGCTGGTCCGCGGAGAGGTCGACGACCCGCAGCCGCTCCGCGGCGGAGCCGAGCTGCGTGCGCAGCGCGCGCCAGGCCGCGGCCGATTCTCCGTGGGGCAGCGCCAGCACCAGCGCGGCGCGTTCGTGCTGCTCCAGCGTCCGCGCGAGCTCGGGCGGGGCCTCGTTCACGGAGTGCGTGGGCGTCGCGGCGCGCAGGTGCGGGTGCAGGTCGTTCAGCGTCTCGCCGCCGCCGCGCGTCACCGCTCCCGCGAGCCGGAAGTGCGGATGGGCGAGCGAGAGGCGCAGGAACTCGCCCGCCAGCAGACCGCCCGCGCCCCAGAGCCAGACGGGCGTGGCGGTCGTCGCGGACGGAACGGCCGCGGAGGCCGCGCGGCCGGGGTCGACGGCGAGCGTCACGTGGAGACCTCCGCGAGCGCCTTCGAGGCGTGCTCGTCGCGCACGACGAGGTCGACGATCGAGGGATCGCACGCGAGCGCGTTCCAGGCCGGAATGCCGAGCGTCTCCGTGCAGAAGCGGACCCCCGTCGGCCCGTCGGTCACGGGGCCGCTCACGGCGTCGACGGACAGCCCGTAGCGGTCCTGCAGCAGCTTCACGCCGCCCCACGTACCCACGGGGTCGTAGGAGCACAGGATCGTCGTCGTGATGGACGCGCGCACCACCGGGTCCTCGAGCAGCGCGTGGACGCCGTAGGTTCCGAGCAGACCGTCGCCGAACTCCAGCACGACGATGTCGGGCGGGACGGTCTGGGCGTGCACGAGGTGCGCCACGAGCGCGCGCGCCGTCGCGGGCGCGTTGCTCTCGTTCGTCGTGACGACCCCGAAGTCCGTGAACAGCGCCACGGGGTCCGCGCCGCAGTCGGCCATCTCGAGCACGTCGCGCCGCAGCGACACGCCCGTCAGCTTGCCCGCGGCGACGCGCAGGCCGCGCGCGCGCAGGGCGCCGATCAGCGCGCAGCAGGCGGTGGTCTTCCCGGAGTTCATGGACGTGCCGACGAGGGCGACGACCGGCGGCAGCGGGCCCGTGGGCAGTTCCGCGACGGGCGGCACCGGCAGCGCCGCGGACGCGACGTTGGCGGCCACGCCGACCCGCTCTCCGACGCGCGGAAAGGTCAGGACCGATCCGAGCACCTCGAGGCGGAACGGCTCGCCGAGCGTCGGCGTCGCGCGCGCGCCGACCCCGAGGACTCCGCCGAGGTTCAGCAGCTGGATCTCGTCGCCCGGCGCCACGCTGGAGGGCACCTCGCCCGCGTAGCCCTGCAGCGCGTCGCGGTGGCCCAGCGCGCCGGCGATCACGTCGCCGGGGAAGAGCGGCACCATGCGGCCGTGAACGTCCTCGAGCGTGTTGTAGCGCGTCTTCGAGTTCAGCACGCGCGCGGCGACGACGCTGCCGGCGACGGCCGGGATCTGCGCGCCGAGCACGACGCGGCGGTCGAGGCCCAACCGCAGCGTGACCGATCCGATCTTGTCCAGCGTGCAGCGCTTCACGTCGGCACCTTCGCCAGCCGGCTCTCCTGCACGGTCGAGTCCGCGAGCGGCTCTTCCGGGGACGCGACCGCGGGCGACACGACCAACGGGGACACGACTGCGGGGGAGGGTGCGACCGGCGACGCGGGCGCGGGCTGCGCGGCGCGCTCCCCCGCCCGGCGCGCCAGGCGCGCGGGCTCGGCCAGCGTCCGGGCGAACTGCATCGCGCCCGACGGGTCGGTGTGCGACGCCGCGCGCTCGCCGTAGCGCGCGTCGCTGGCGGCCATGAGGCTGAAGGGCGACTCCAGCCCCTCGACCAGCGCGCGCCCTCCGGCGAGCCGCACGCGCACCGTTCCGGTGACGCGCTGCTGCGAGGAGGCCAGGAAGGCCTCGACGTCGCGCAGCAGCGGCTCGTGCATCTGTCCCTGGTGCAG
>CAYGPA010000672.1:0-2344 GCA_964351535.1 uncultured Planctomycetaceae bacterium | reverse complement strand
TGCGCCCCGTGGACGTCGAGCTGGTCGCGGGCGAGGCGGCCGAGGGCGACGCCACGTGGAGCCTCGAGATCCTCGACGCCGAACGCCAGACCGTCCTCGCGGACCTCGAGGCGCCGGTCGGAGCCGCGCGCGGCTTCCTGCCCGTCGGCTCCTACGCGGTCCGCGTTCGGGCGGAGACCGGCGCCTTGGAAGAGGTCTCGTTCGTCGTCGACGACCGGGGTGCGCGCGTGCGGGTCACCGCGCCGTAGTTCGGCGAGTTGCCGCGCAATTCGCGCCGTGCTCCGCGATCCTCGCGGGGTGCGGCGCGCGCTGCGTGGAGCGCGCTACTCCACGCTGACGGAGAGCTCCTCGCTCGCGAGGGCGAAGCCGCGATCGCCGCGCGCGCCGGGGTTGCGGAGCACCACGCGCAGCTCGACGGGGTCGGTCAAGCCCTCGAGCGAGCCGCGCGCGAGGCGGATGCGGCGCGTGCCCGTGGGGAAGAGCAGGATCCGCGAACGCGCCAGAACGGGCGCGCCCGCCTCCCACGCGCCGGTCGGGCGCATCGTCCAGCGCCGCCCCTGAGCGTCGCTGGCGGTGACGCGAAGGTCGACGAGCTGCTCGTGGCTGCGGTGCTGGACGTCGATGGCGAACTCGCGGCCGTCGAACGACACGGACAGGGTCGGCGCGAGGCCCAGCGACCGCTTGCGCATCAGGTAGAACGGCCGCGTGAACTCGCCGCCGGGCTGGCTCGGTCGATCGTCGATCGGCACGGCGATCAGCTCGTACGTCAGGAGCTTCTTGCGCACCTCGAGCTTGCGCTTGGGCTGCTTGTGGAGGATGTCGAGCTCCTTGATCCACGAAGCGGCGATGACCTGCTCGGTGGGCGCCAGCTCGGTGAACTGGACCTGCGGGACGATGTAGTCGGGCTCGAGCTCGAGCGCCATGGCGACGTCGGCGCGCGAGACCCCGGTCCACATCGAGACGCGGTCCTGCCCCGGCAGCGGCGACGTGCGGCCCAGGGCATCGATGACGCGCAGCCTCGACAGGTAGCCCACCGCGCCCGGCCACGGCGTCAGCACCGTGTGGCTGGGGTCGAGGTGGTCGCGCATGAAGATGCCGACCGAGCGCAGGCGGCCGGTCATGTCGATCTCCTCCGTCACGCCGAGGCGCCCCTTGCGCCCCGCGTAGCCGAACCGCGGCGAGGCGAAGGGTTCCATCAGCGCGCGCAGCACGCGCTCGGTCGGCAGCGGGCCGAGGTCTCCGGGGTACTTGCTGGAGATCGCGGACGTGGTCAGTCCCAGCACGAACAGCGCCCAGACGACCGGCGTCAGCCAGCGGCGACGGCTGTCGATCGCGACGGTCACGGCCTCCTGGACCGAGACGTAGAGCACCGGCAGGATCGGCGCCATGTCGATCCCCATCGGCAGCGTGCCGCCGCCGGAGATCCCCACGACGGCGCACCACACGATCGTCAGCACGAGCGCGCGCGTGCCCATACCGCCCAGTGCGTGGCGCAGCGCGTACCAGGCGGGGAAGGCGACCAGCAGCGGCCCGCCGGAGGCCAGGAAGAAGTCCAGCAGGTAGCGACCGCCGCGGACGAGCTCCTCGCGCTCGAGCCTGAAGAGCGCTTCGGTCGCCGGCGCCAGCAGCTCGCCCGTCAGCGAGAAGCGCACGGCGCTCATCCCCGCGAGCAGCACGATCGGGATCGCGAATCCGCGCAGGACGGGGGGCTCCTCCCCGGTGCCGCGCGCGCGCCGCACGAGCTCGATCAAGAGCAGCGCCAGGCCGATCCACATCGCTTCGGGCCGCGTCAGGCACGCGAAACCCCAGGCGAGCCCCATCAGCCACGGACGGCGGCGTTCGTACGCCAGGAAGCCCGCGGTCACGAGCAGCGCGAGCAGCGGGATCTCCGTGCCGCTGCCGGCGGCCGCCGCGATCGCCCCGCTGACCACGAGCAGCAGCGGCGCGACCACGCCCGCGAGTCGACCCGTGCTGAACCCGGCGAGCACGACCACCGTGGCCATCGCCGAGGCGATGCCGATCGTCTGACAGAACAGCGTCACCGGCTTGTAGAGCTGCTCGGCGACGGCCGCGACGCCGACCCAGAGCGGCGACGGATAGCTCTCGGAGGCCGCCAGCAGCGGGTCCCAAGAGAAGCTCCCGTGGTGCACGAAGTTGCGCGCCAGCCGGTAGGCGACGTGCGGCAGGTCGTAGGGGTACGCGAAGTTCCCGTCGGCATCCACGTGGATGGCGAGCGTGTGGGCGAGCAGGATCGCCATCGCCAGGAACATTGCGATCGTACGGTTCATCGAGGTCCGGGTGGTCGCAGACCGTAACCAGCGCCGGGGCGGCGTGCACGCGCGGA
>CAYGPA010000671.1:0-2389 GCA_964351535.1 uncultured Planctomycetaceae bacterium | reverse complement strand
CGGTTCAGGCCCAGAGCGCCAGGTTCGTCAGCGCGCCGAAGGGGTCGACCTCGGGGCGCGGGCGGACGCGGATGCCGTAGGCGTGCGCGCCGGCGCGGTCGATCGTGCCGGAGCCCTCGAAGCGGGTGGAGCCGGCCTCGCCGGCGCCGCGCGGAGAGAGTTGCGTGAAGTGCGCGTCGTGCAGGTCGCGGTCGCCGGCGGCGTCGCCCAGCACGAGTTCGACCGTCACGCGGTCGGCGGAGAGCTCGCCGAGGTCGACGTCGACGGCGACCTCGACGCGTTCGCCGACCTTGAGGCCCGACACGTCGGCGACGTGGGCGGCGACGATCTTCACGCTCTCGAAGCTCTTGCGAACCGCCTGGGTCTCGCGCGCGATCTCCTTGAGCCGGCTGCGGCGGTCGGCGGTCAGCTCGGCGCTGTTGGCCGACAGGCGTCCGTAGGCCAGGCGCACGTAGTCGCGGACCATGCGCTCGGTGTCGAAAACCGGCGGGATGGTCGCGAGGTTGGCGCGCACGCGCTCGAGCCAGCCGTGGGGGATGCCGTCGGCGCCGCGCTCGAAGAAGAGCGGCGCGACCTCGCCCTCGAGGAGCTGGTAGAGGTGCGCGCTGTCGAGCTGGTCCTGCAGCACCTGGTCGTCGTAGACGCGCGCGCCGCCGAGGGTCCAGCCGTTGCGGCCGTCCGCGCCCTCGGGCCACCAGCCGTCCGCGATCGACAGGTTCAGGCCGCCGTTCGCCGAGGCCTTCATGCCCGACGTGCCGCTGGCCTCCTGCATGCGCGTCGGATTGTTCAGCCAGACGTCGACGCCCTGGACGAGGTAGCGCGCGAGCTGCATGTCGTAGTTCTCGAGGAACACGACCTTGCCCGCGAGCGCGTCGCGCCGCGACCACTCGACGATCGAGCGCAGCACGTCCTGGCCGAGCGTGTCCTTGGGGTGCGCCTTGCCGGCGATCAGGATGCGCACGGGGCGCTCGGTGTCGTTCAGCAGGCGCGCGAGGCGCTCGGGGTCCTGGAACAGGAGGTGCGCGCGCTTGTAGGGCGCGAAGCGGCGCGCGAAGCCGATCAGCAGCGCGTCCTCGTTGAGGCCCGCGAGCGTCTTCGTGAGCAGCAGCGGGTCGTCGTTGCGCTCGAGGAACGCGTGCTTGACGTTCGTGCGCACCTGGTCGACCAGGCGCGTGCGCGCGGCCTGGCGCACCTTCCAGAGCTTCGCGTCGTCGACGGACTCGCCGTGGGCCGCGAAGTCCGCGCCCGTGACGCGACGGTCGCCCGCCATCAGCTCGCGCACGCCGGACTGCGTCCAGGTCGCCAGGTGGATGCCGTTGGTGACCGAGTCGATCGGCACCTCGCTCTCGAGCAGGTTCGGCCAGAAGGAGCGCAGCAGCGTCCGCGACGCGATTCCGTGCAGCTCGCTGACGCCGTTGACGACCGAGGCGAAGTTCATCGCCAGGTACGTCATGTTGAACACGTCGGTGTGCTCGGAGGAGTGCCCCAGCGCGTAGAAGCGCTCCCACGGGACGCCGGCCCAGCGCGCGACGTCGGAGAAGTAGCGCCGCACCAGGTCCTCGCCGAAGCGGTCGTGGCCGGCGGGGACCGGCGTGTGCGTCGTGAAGAGCGTCGTGGCGCGGATGTACTCGCGCGCCTCTTCGAAGGTCAGGCCCTCCTTGCGGACGAGCTCCGTGACGCGCTCGAGCGTCGAGAAGGCCGCGTGACCCTCGTTCATGTGGTACGCGGACGGTTCGATGCCGATCTTTCGCAGCAGGCGCGTGCCGCCGCGGCCCAGGACGATCTCCTGCTGGATGCGCGTCTCCTGGTCGCCGCCGTAGAGCCGCTCGGTGATGCGGCGGTCCTCCTCGCGGTTGGCCGGCGTGTCGGAGTCGAGCAGGAACAGCGGTACGCGCCCGACCTCGACCTGCCAGCAGCGCAGGTGCAGGCGGCGGCCGGGGAGGCCGATCGTGATCTCGATCGGCTCGCCGTCGTCCTCGCGCAGGAGCTCCATCGGCAGCCCCGTGGGGTCGTTGTCGACGTCCTCGGAGATCTGGTCGCCGGTCGACGACACGTGCTGCGAGACGTACCCGCGCCGGTAGAAGAGCCCGATGGCGACGAGCGGCAGGCCGATGTCGCTGGCGGCCTTCAGGTGGTCGCCGGCCAGCACTCCGAGGCCGCCGCTGTAGATCGGCATGGACTCGTGCAGGCCGTACTCCGCGCTGAAGTAGGCGACGGGGTGGTCGGCGGGAACCGCGGTGGTGTCGAGCGGGGCCTCGAGGTACTGCTCGATGCGCTGCGCGACGCGCTCCACGCGCTTCACGAAGGCGGGGTCGGCGGCGCGGTCCTCGAGCTCCACGGGGTCGAGGCGGCGCAGGAACCGCACGGGGTTGTGTCCGCTGGCTTCCCA
>CAYGPA010000670.1:2049-2397 GCA_964351535.1 uncultured Planctomycetaceae bacterium | reverse complement strand
GCCCGCCGCTCTCGACCTCGCCCTCGCCCTCGAGCGCGTGGTGACCTAAGCCCCTCTCGCGTCCGACCGGCCGCCCGATCCGCTCGACGCCGAAGTCGCCGCTCCTCGCGGCCGGCTGGTGCTCAGCGCCGGCGGCCTGATCGCGGATCTCACGGGGAGCCTCCGAGGAACCACGACTGACCCCCTGCGCGCGTTCGCCGCCCCTCGGTCGGTCCCGATTGGGCCGGTCCTCTCCAGAGGTGCGCATCGGGTTCCGCGACACACCGGCGACCCGACCTCGACAGGAGCCAAGGAAAGAGGACCGCGGCCCGCCTCGTCGATCGGGGGCTGCGGTCCTCTCTTGTAAGT
>CAYGPA010000670.1:0-2027 GCA_964351535.1 uncultured Planctomycetaceae bacterium | reverse complement strand
GCTGCCAGCCTGCTCCACCCCGCGACACTTGAGGCGCCGATTCTAAAGCCCAGCTCCGAGGGGTTCAAGGTATGTCGGGTGGGGTCTTTGGTGCTTTCTCCTCGAGGCGAGTCCAGATCGCGCGTCCGGTGCGTGCCAGGTCCGGGAGCGAGGCGCGGGACGTGTCGAGGTACTCGGCGGCGACGGAGGCGTAGAGGGGGTCGCGGCGCTTGGCGAGGGCGGCGAGCTCCGCGGCCGGGTCGGCTCCGGTGAGGCTCGGGCGGGAGGTCGGGTCGGCGGCGAGACGCCGGCGCAGGACGTCGACGTCGGCGCGCAGCCACAGGACGTGGGCCGCGGCGCGCAGGGCCGCGCGGTTCGCGGGCAGCTCGACGACGCCTCCGCCGGTGGCGAGGACGCGCGGTGCGGGGCGCTGCAGCTCCTCGGCGAGGCAGGCGGACTCGAGCTCGCGGAAGCGCGGCTCTCCGAGCGTTCGCAGCACCTCCCCCACCGAGGCCGCGTCGGGCAGGTCGCGCTCGCGGGCGCGCGCGAGGATCGCGTCGTCGAGATCGACGAACGGCAGCCCCGCGAGCTCGGCCAGGGCGCGGCCCACGCTCGTCTTGCCGACGCACCGCAGTCCGATCAGCGCCAGGCGGCTGCGCGGAGCCGGCGGCGATCCTGCCGGGCGGTCGGCGGCGTCGCCGGGCGCACCCGACGGCGGACGGTTCGCGGCGTCGCTCACTCGAGGCCGCGGTCGACGCCGATCGCGTTGTCGAAGGCCGCGCGCAGGATGGCGTCGTCGGCGGGTTGCTGGGTGAAGACGGCGAACTGCTCGGCGGCCTGGCGCACGAACCACTCGCCGCCGGGGATCGCCGTGCAGCCGCGCGCCACGGCGGAGGTCAGCAAGGGCGTGCGCACGGGTCGGTACACGGCGTCCAGGACGATCGTTTCGGGGCGCAGCCAGGACTCCGGGATGGGCAGGCGCGCGTCGCCCTCCGCGCCGGCCTCGGCGTGCGCGATCGAGCCGACGGGCGTCGCGTGGATCAGCACGTCGTAGGCGAAGTCCTCGATCGCATCCCACTCGATGGCCTGGGCGCCGAGGTGGTCGGCCAGCGCGCGCGTGCGCTCGGCGTTGCGGCCCGCGACGACCGGGCGGGCGCCGAGCTGCTTCACCGCATGCACGCACGCGCGAGCGGCTCCGCCGGTGCCGAGCACGAGGACCGACAGCGACTCCGGGACGACGGCCCGGTTCAGCCGGCGCGCGTGGAGCTTGCAGGCTGCCTCCAGCGTGCTGGCCACGGCCGAGGCGTCGGTGTTGCGCGCCTGCCAGCCCTGCGGGTCGCGCACGAGCGTGTTGCAGGCGGCGACGGCCTTCGTGGCGGAGTCGGACTGATACGCGAGCCGCGCGGCCTCCTCCTTGAACGGCGCGGTCACCGAGAAGCCGCGCCAGTTGTCCCACCTGGCGAGCTCCAGCAGCCGCGCGACGCTCTCGGGCTCGAGCGCCACGTACACGGCGTCGAGGCGCGCGGCCTTCAGCGCCATGCCCTGCACGTGCGGCGACCACGAGAAGCGCGCGTCGCGGCCGACGACGCCGAAGATCGCCGTCTCCATCGTCACCCCGCCGGGCGGGTACGTGCCGCGCAGGTCGTTGACGCGGATCTGCCCCGGCGCGGTCGGCTCGGGCGCGGGCGTGTCCGGCAGGTCGGCGGGCGCGGCGTAGGTGAACGGCGAGCCGAAGATCGGCGCGAGCACGCGCGTGAAGCTGCCGACCTCGCCGCTGCAGAAGCCGATCATGCCGCCGCCGACCTCGCCCACGAGCTGCAGCATGCGCAGCCCGTCCTCGGTCGACTGCGCGTGCGTGACGAGCTTGATCAGGTCGCCCTCGTACAGCACGTCGCGCACTTCCTCCTGCAGCGCGTGCAGGTCCTCGGGCGTGCCGTCCGTCTCGTGGCGCGACACGATGCGGTGGCACTTGCCCTCGATCTCGCCCAGCGCCAGCGAGAGCCGCCAGTCGACGTCGACGAAGCTCGCGCCGGCGCGGCCGGCCGTCT
>CAYGPA010000669.1:0-2399 GCA_964351535.1 uncultured Planctomycetaceae bacterium | reverse complement strand
TCCTGCTCGGCAAGCCGCGCCGGCCGCCGCGCAAGGACTGCGTCGACGGCGAGTGGCAGACCCGTCAGGGCAAGCTGCAGTCGGAGGCGCCGTCGACGGAGTTCCGCATCGCCGGCGTCCTGGGTCGCGACGGGCTCGGCCGCCGCTCGCGCGGCGAGGTCGTCGTCGTCGCGTTCGAGGCCGGCAAGGCGCTGTTCGACGGGCAGCACCTGCAGACCGAGTACTGGCTCAAGCACGCGCCCGACTTCAACCTCGAGGAGCTCGAGTCGCAGCTCGGCCAGGCGTACTCCTACGAGCTGCAGAAGTCCGTCATCGTCGGCCAGGCCGCCGACGAGCGCGCGTTCCGCAACGGCGTGCGCTTCGCGGGGCTCCTGGCGATGGTGCTCGGGCTCTTCGTGATCTTCCACACGCTCTCGATGTCGCTGCTCGAGCGCGTGCGCGAGGTCGCGGCGCTGCACGCGCTGGGGGCCTCGCGCGGACAGGTCGCGCGCATCTTCCTGACCGAAGCTCTCGCCATCGCCGGTCTCGGCGGCTTCTTCGGTCTCGGCGGCGGCCTCGTCATGGCCAAGGTGCTGCTGCGCGCCGGCGTGACGACCGTCGGCGTCGGACACCCGATCCACCTCTTCGACGTGCCGTGGATGCAGGTCGTCCCGCTGACGCTGGTCGGGATGCTGATCGCGCTGGCGGGGTCGGTCTTCCCGCTGCTGAAGGCGCGCAACCAGAACGTCGGCAGGGCCCTGCGCGGCGAGGGCGAGGGCCACGGGCACGGCGTCGCGCGCGGCTTCCAGGTCTTCGCGGCGGTCCTGCTCGCGGGCGTCCTGCCCGGGATGTACTTCGTCATCGTGCCCGTGGTCGGCGAGGCCCAGAAGGACCTCGTGGGCGTCATCATGGTCGGCGTCGGCGTGCTGGCGCTGTTCGTGACGCTGCCGCTGATCGTGCCGTCGATCCTGAGCTTCGTGTGCTCGCGCATCGCCCGGCCCTTCGAGCGCCGCTGGCCCCTGGCCGGCAAGCTCGCGTCGCGTTCGATCACGCAGAACCCCGCGCGCGTCGCGGGCGCCGTGGCGGCCATCGCGCTCGTGACCGCGGGCTTCGTGGGCCTGCGCGGCATGACGCGCAGCCTCGAGGCCGAGATCGACGTCTGGGGCCGCGAGGCCTTCCTGCGCAAGGTCTACCTCCGCAACCTGCCGAAGACGAACTTCGACGAGCTCGTGGCCGCGCTGAAGGAGTTCCCCGGCGTCCTGGGCGTCGAGCCGGGCGACGCGCGCACGTACGTGCCGTTCCTGCTGCTCGGCCTCGACGTCGAGGAGCTCGCGGGCTACGGCCCGCTGCGCGACGACCCCGCGCTGCTGCAGCGGATGCGCGACGGCGGCGCGATCGTCTCGCGGCGCCTCGCGAACCACAACGACTACGAGGTCGGGTCGAACCTGCACGTGTCCACGGGCCGCGGTCAGGTCGAGAGCGTTCCGGTCGTCGCCGTGTCCGACGCCTACGGCTACTTCCCGCACCCCGACGAGCGCCTCTACGCCGTCGTGTCGGAGGAGTTCCTCGGCCGCTCGTTCTGCATCGACACCGACTTCGTCACGACCGCCTCCGTCAAGATCGCCGGCGACGCCCCGTACGAGGTCGTGAAGACCGCCGTGCACGAGTTCCTGCCCAACGCCAAGGGCATCTCGTTCGAGAGCGGGCCGTACCTCTTCCGCTGGCACTCCACCGACATCCGCCGCGACTTCGTGCTGTTCGACATCATCCTGTTCCTGACGGCCGTGCTCGCCGGGCTCGGGATCCTGAACGGGCAGCTGCTCGCGGCGCTCGAGCGCTCCAAGGAGCTCGGCGTGCTGAAGGCGCTCGGCATGACCCGCCGCCAGGTGGCCGGGGCCGTGCTGCTCGAGGCGCTGGTCGTGGGCATCGTCGGCGGCGCCGTGGGGGTGGTCGTCGGCGCGGGCCTCTCGCCCGTGATCGTGGCCGCGCTGGAGTCGATCTCCGCCCTGCCGCTGCCGACCCGCACCGCGGGCTGGTGGCTCCTCGGGGGCTGGATCGGAGCCCAGGTCGTGGCCACGGCCGCCTGCGCCTACCCGATCTGGCGGATCAACCGCATGAGCGCCGTGGCGGCCGTGCGGACGGGGGGCTGAGGCGCTCCGGGCGGGCCGATGAGGCCCTCGCTGCAGGCGCGGGACGCGGACCCACCTGGGGCTCGGCCGGGTCCCGCGGGCGGAACTTCCACGCAACCCGGTCGGTACCGGCGGGCGCCCGGGCCGGCCTCGGACCCCACTTTCGGGCGCCGTCCGCTAGACCGCCTCCGGAACGGCGCCTATACTCCCCGGCCGCTGCGGGGATGTAGCTCAATTGGTTAGAGTGCCGGCCTGTCACGCCGGAGGTTGCGGGTTCAAGTCCCGTCATCC
>CAYGPA010000668.1:0-2415 GCA_964351535.1 uncultured Planctomycetaceae bacterium | reverse complement strand
CGCCGGGACTGTGAGGCCCGCGCGGAGCCGCCGCGCGCGGAGCCTTCGGTCGCCGATGCGCTCGAGCGCGCGGAGCTCGGCCGGGAGCTCGCGCGGCTGGCGCTCGAGCTTGAGGAGCCGTTCCGGAGCGCCGTGTTGCTGCGCTACTTCTCGGACCTCTCCGTGCGCGACATCGCCGAGCGTCTCGACGTGTCCGCGAAGACCGTCGAGTCGCGGCTCGCGCGCGGCCAGGCGCGCCTCCGCGAGCGCTGGGAGCGCCGGCACCCCGGAGAGCATGGCGCCTGGCTCGCGCTGCTGGCGGGCTGGCCCGCGAGGTGGAGTGTCCCGCCGACCGCCGCAACGACCGCGGGATCCGCGGCCCCGGCCCTTGGAGTCCTGATCGTGAACACGAAACTGGTGCTGGGCGCTCTCGCCGTGCTCGGCGGCGGCGGCCTCCTGTGGCTCGCCGCGTCGCTCTCCGATCCGCCGGAACCGCGCGACCTGCCGCTGCGCAGCGCGGTCGAGGCACGCCCCCGGCCCGTCGCGACTCGGTCCGCGGAGGTCGCCCCGTCGGCGTCGCGCGATCCGGGCGAGCGGACGACCCTCGTTCCGACCGCGCCGCCCGCCGCGCCCGCGGGGAAGCACGCCCTCGACGAACGCGAGACCCGCCGTGCGCTCGCGGGGCGCGTGGTCGACGCCGAGGCGCGCGCCGTGCCGGGCGTGCCCGTGGCCTTCACCGCGGACCGGGGTGAGGAGGTGCGCGCCGTGAGCGACGGAGCCGGGCGCTTCGAGCTCGATGCGCCGGCGCGCTTCGGGCGCGTCGCGAGCGTCGACCCGGAGCTCGAGGACCTCTACGCGCTGCACGCGCGCGCGAACAGCAGCGCGGAGCTCCTGTTGATCGTCGCCCGACATCGGCCGCTCTCCGGAGTCGTGCGGGACGAGAGCGGCGCGCCGGTCCGGGAGGCCCGCGTTCGCCTGGAGCTGCCGGCGGGCTTCGCCTCGCGCTTCGACGCCGTGCTCGACGCCGCCGACGACCGCACCTGGAGCGTGTCCACCGACGCCGACGGGCGTTTCGCGCTCGAGCGGGTCCCGGTCGTGGAGGACGCGCTGCTCGTCGCGCGCCTCGACGGCTACGAGCCCGCGACGCTGCAGCCCCCGCCGCGCGCGGACGCCGCTCTCGAGCTGGTCCTGCGCCGGCCCGACTCCTCGGAGTCGATCCTCGCGGGCCGCGTGTCGAGCGCCGCCGGCGCTCCCGTGCAAGGCGCGCTGGTCTCGCTCGGCGAGCGCTCCGCGCGCACCGCCGAGGACGGGACGTTTCGGCTGGACCGCGAGGGTGCCCACGATTCCTTCGAGCTGACCGCCGTCCACCAGGGCCACCTGCCCGCGCTCCTGCGCGCCGTACCCGGCGCCGCGACCGGCGCGCCCGCCTGGCCGGACTGGATCGAGCTGGTGCTCGGCGGGCCGACGCTCTCGCTCGCAGGCCGCGTCGTCGATGCGGACGGGCGCCCCCGCGCGGGCGTGCGGCTCTGGCTCGACGATCCGACGGAGTTCGGCCGGGTCGGCGAGGACCTGTGGGTGCAGCTCGAGAACCTCGCTGCGCCCGCGGACTCGACGTACAGCACGGGCAGCGACGACTACTTCCGCTGGACCGCAACCGACGCCGACGGACGCTTCGAGCTGCAGGGACTGCTCGAGCGCGAGTACACGCTCGGCGTGCTGGATCCGGAGTCCGCCCTCGTCGTGCGCTCCGGGCCCCACGCGGCCGGCCGCGCGGACCTCTCGATCGCGCTGCCGGAGCGCGAGCGGCACACCGTGGCCGCCACCATCCGTTCCCGCGCGGGCGCGCTGCTCGAAGGCTTGAGCGTCGCCCTGCACTGCCCGCAGTTCGGCGGCGTTCAGCATCGGTACGGGGAGCGCACGACCGACGCCGAGGGTCGCTTCGCGTTCGAGGGCATCGCGGGCGACGAGTTGACGCTGTGGATTCGCGGAGAGGGCGTCGTGCCGTCGGTGCAGCGCGTCACGTGGGCCGCGGGGGAGGAGGGCGAGGTCGTCGTCGACGTGCTCTGCCACCTCAAGGTCGACTTCTCCCCGAGGCCGGACCTGGCGGACCGCGTGTACGTCGTCGACCGGGAGGGCCAGCGCCTGGGCCTGCGCGACATAGGTGCGAACGGGGTCCATACGCGCTACTCGTGGGAGCTGATCGACGGCCGCACGATCACGCTCGGAGTGTCGGACACCGCCGACCAGCTCGTGCTGACCCGGGAGGGCACGGAGGTGCGCCGCGTGCCTCTGCACCTCGCGCCGGACCGGCTCGAAGTGGTCCGCCCCTGACAGCCCGTTGAAGAAGGCATCCAGCGCCAGACCCGCGTCCTCTGCTCCGGTGCGGCACCTGAGAGCCTCGCCGAATCGACGATTCGCCTGCGTTTCCAGGCACCA
>CAYGPA010000667.1:0-2417 GCA_964351535.1 uncultured Planctomycetaceae bacterium | reverse complement strand
CTCCATGTGGGCGGAGAGTCCCACGTAGGACTCGACGACCCGCGCCACGGGCATGATCACGGTGGGGCGGGCGCCCTCGAGCACGCGCACGCGCACCACGTCGCCCGCGGAGAGGCGCAGCAGCTGGGCGAGCTTGGCGGAGAGCACGAGCCCGGCCGGAGGGATGGGGATCTCGTTCAGCTCGAGGTCGAGCAGGCCCGCGAGGCGACCGTCCGCCGGCACGCCGGTGATCGCGACGCGCTCGGAGCGAACACCCCGGCTCAGCTCCACGGGCACGTGCCGCGCGGGTTCGGCGTGCTGGACCCCCGGCAGGTGCCGCAGCTCGGTCAGCGCGCGCAGCGAGCGGGGCTCGTTCAGCGTCAGGGTCACGTCGTCGCGCTGCTGCAGGCCGAATTGCACGTTGAGCATGCGCACGATGGAGTCCAGCGTGAACGCGTTCATGACCGTGAGCCCCGTGGCCAGCGCGATCGCCAGCACGGAGAAGGTCGCTCGCAACGGTCGACGCTCGAGCTCGCGCAGCACGATGCGGGCGCCCGTCGGCAGGCGGTCGGAGAGCCCGATGCGCGCCAGGAACGACCGCCCGTAGTTCGGGGGTGCCTCGGGGCGCAGCCCCTCGGCCGGGGGCAAGGCGACGACGCGCCGGATCGAGAGCCACGTGCCGAGGCCCGCGGCCGCGACACTGATGCCGATGCCCTGGAGCGCGTCGGCCGCGCCCATCTCGAACGGGAGGTCGGGGAAGCGGTACACGGTGACGTAGAGGCGCGTCATCGAGTGCCCGAGCCAGGCGGCCAGCAGCAGTCCGAGGATGCAGCCGGCCGCGACGACCAGCGCGACGAGCTTCGCGAAGTGGACTCCCACCTCGGCGTCGCGATAGCCCAGCGCCTTGAGCGCCGCGATCTGCTCGCGCTGCCCCGCGACGATGCGGCCGACGACGACGTTCAGCAGGAACGCCGCGACGGCCATGAAGAGCGCGGGCACGAGCCACACGAAGGTCTGGAGCTGCCGCAGCTCGTTCTCGATGAAGAAGGCGGACTGCTGGTCGGCGCGCGCGATGGCGCCGCGACCGCCGTAGGGATCGAGCAGCTCGTCGATGCGCTCCAGCACCTCCGGCAGGCGCGCGCCTCGCGCGACGAGCAGCGTGACGTCGTTGAAGGCGCCCTCCATGTCGAACGCCGCGGCGAGCGGCGGGCGCCGCATCCAGAGGACTCCGAAGCGCCGGTCGTCGGGGAGCAGGAGCCCCGGACCGACGGAGTACGTGTACTCCGGAGAGAGGCCCGTCCCGACCACCTCGAGCACCTCGCGCTTCCCGTTCAGGACCGTCCGGACCAGATTGCCGGGGCCGAGTCCGGTGGCCTCCGCGAAGGGCTCCGAGACGAGGACCTCGCGCCAGCGCCCCGACTCCGGAAAGCGGCCGCTGCGCAGATGCACGCCGTTCTGCACGGGCTCGCCGCTCGCCGGTATCGACACGAGACGCCCGATGGCGGCCTCGGTGACTCCGGGCACGTCGAGCGTGACGTCGGCGACGATGCGTGTCTGCACGCCGCGGACGCCCTCGAGCGCCGCGAGGTGGTCGGCCAGGCGCTCCGGGGCGCGCGCGACGCTCGCGAACACGTCCGCGAAGCGATAGTCCGCGTAGTAGCCGCTGCGGGCCTGCGTCAGCGACCGGATCGTGGCGCGCATGCCGACGTAGACTCCCAGGCCGCAGGCGATGACGACCCCGATCGCCGCGAGCTGGCCGCGCATGCGGAGCGCGTCGCGCAGGACCTTGACGTCGATGGCAGCGAGGAGGCGCACGCGGTCACCAGGCGATGTCGGCGGGGTCCGCGACGGTGGCGTTCGTCTCCACGTGGGAGACGCGTCCGCCGGCCAGGTAGACGACGCGGTCGGCCATCGCCGCGATCGCGACGTTGTGGGTGATCACGGCCGTCGCGGTCCCGAGCTCGCGGTTGACCGAGCGCAGCGCCTGGAGGACGAGCTTGCCGGTCTCCACGTCGAGGGCGCCCGTGGGCTCGTCGCACAGCAGCACGCCGGGGCGCTTGGCTACCGCGCGCGCGATGGCGACGCGCTGCTGCTCGCCGCCCGAGAGCTGGGACGGGAAGTGGTCGAGGCGCTCGGCCAGCCCGACGAGCGCCAGCGCGTCCGCGGGGTCCATCGGATCCGCGGCGATCTCCGTGACGAGCCGCACGTTCTCGAGCGCCGTGAGGCTCGGAATCAGGTTGTAGAACTGGAACACGAAGCCCACGTGGTCGCGGCGGAACTCCGTGAGGCGATCGCGGTCGGCGTCCTCGAGCTTCTCGCCCTGGAAGGTCACACTGCCCACGGACGGGACGTCCAGCCCTCCGAGGATGTTGAGCAGCGTCGACTTGCCGCTGCCCGAGGGCCCGAGGAGCACCAGGAACTCCCCGGCATGGAGGACG
>CAYGPA010000666.1:0-2423 GCA_964351535.1 uncultured Planctomycetaceae bacterium | reverse complement strand
CGCCGAACGCGTCCGCGGGGTCGCGGTAGATGTACTGGGCGTTGACCCTCGCACCGACGGTGAGGGAGGGGTCGGCGCCGCTCTGGATGCGCTTGTTGAAGTTCGTGCTCAGCTCGCCGGGGCAGAAGCCCGTGCCCGGACTGCCGCTCGACTTGGGCGGCAGCAGGCGCTTGATCGGCGCCTTGATGCACAGCGTGCCGCCGTGGAAGCTGAGGTTGCTGCGGCCCGTGAAGCTGTACAGCAGGAAGCCGAACTCGTCCTGCAGGATGTCGTTGCCCGTCACGATGTAGGGCGCGGTGCTGGTGGCGCTGGCGCTGCCGGAGGTCGTGAGGAACGGCACGCAGAAGAGCGAGTTGAACTTGCCGCTGCAGTACTTGATGCCGACGCCTCCGGCCGGAACGATCTTGTAGATCTCGCCGTCGCCGGCGCCGCCGAAGGACGGGCCGAAGTCGCAGATGTAGATCTCGCCGTTCGCGTCCTCACCGAACGAGGAGATCGTGTTGATCGCCATGCCTCCGCCCGGCTGGAGCTCGACCGTACGGTTGGTGAAGTCGAGCACGGTGCCGGTCCCGGCGTCGTACTCGAACGACCAGATCCGGCCGGAGCAGAAGTCGCCGAAGAAGTACGTCCCGTCCAGGTCGGGGATGTCGCAGCCGCGGTAGACGTACCCGCCCGTGATCGAGCAGCCGAGGTTGTGGGCGTAGTCGTGGACCGGCAGGACGACGTTCATGTTGCACGTGCAGCCCGACAGGCCGGTGCAGTTGAAGCCCTCCATGCAGCGCCAGCCGTAGTTCAGGCCGCCGTTGCCCGCCGCCTCGAAGTCGACCTCCTCGCGCGCGTTCTGCCCGACGTCGCCGATGTACATGTCGCCGGTCGCGCGGTCGAAGCTGAAGCGCCACGGGTTGCGCAGGCCGAGCGACCAGATCTCGTCGCGGATCGAGCCGTTGCCGACGAAGGGGTTGTCCGCGGGGATGTAGGGCGCCGCGATGTCGACGTCGAGGCGCAGCATCTTGCCCAGCAGGTTCGCGCCGGACTGGGCGTTGCCCCCCGCGACGTGTCCCGCGCCGGTGTCGTTGGCGTTGCCGCCGTCCCCCGAGCCGATGTACAGCTTGCCGTCGGCGCCGAAGGCGATGCCGCCGCCGTTGTGGTTCGTCTGCGGCTGGTCGTAGGTGAGGAGCGTGACGGCCGAGCCCGGGTCGCCGACGTCCGGGCTCGTCGCGGTGTACTCGACGATGAACGTGTCGCCCGCGCCCGCGGTCCCGGTGTAGTTCAGGTAGAACTTGCCGTTCTGCTGGAAGTCGGGGTGGAAGGCGAGGCCCAGGAGCCCCTGCTCGTTGCCGCCCGCGGCGACGCCGGGGACGGTCATGAACGGCGTGGTCTGCAGGACGCCGTTCTTGATGATGCGGATCCGCGCGCCGTTCTGCTCGATGACGTACAGCCGCTCGAGATCGCCGGCGGGCGCCGTGCAGGAGACGGGGCGCGTGAGGCCGGAGGCGACGCGCACGGTGGTGAGCGGCTGCTGCGCCGAGCTCTCGGCGGCCAGCAAGGCGATCAGGACGAGGGGGGCGGCGAACGCGATGCGAGTCATGGTGGATCCCGGGGGTGAGGGGGGACGCCTGCGGCGGCGTTCCGGCGAGTGTACACGCCGCCCGCCGACTCGTGGGGCTCGCTCCGGCTCGCCGGACCCGGGCCTGCGCGCGCGGCGTACCCTACGATGGCGCGATGACCGCATCCTGGATCCACGCGACCGAACGCTACCGCTACGCCACGCGCGGGGACCTCGCGTCCCTCGCAGCGCTCCTGTCCGACGCGGAGGTCGGACGCTGGCTGTGGTTCGCACCCCTGACGCCGGAAGGCGTCGAGGCCTACTTCGGACCCCTCCTGGATCGCCAGGGCCGGGAGCTCGAGAAGCGGGAGACGCCCCTCACCGCCGTGTTCGTCGTCGAGGATTCCACGCCTGAGTTCCTGGGCATGGGCGCCGTCGTCGCCGTCGAAGGCAGCCCGCGCGGATTCGAGATCGGCTTCCAGCTGGCCCGCGTCGCTTGGGGTCGCGGCGTCGGAACACGCCTCGGCCACTTCCTGTGCGCCTACGCCATCGAACGCTGCAACGCCTACCGGATCGAGGCCTCCTGCCTCGAAGGCAACGAGCACTCCGCCGCCATCCTCCGCAAGCTCGGCCTCCACCTGGAAGCCACCCGCCCCGGCTACCGCCTCCAACAGGACACCCGCCACACCGAACTGTGCTTCGGCCGCGAGGTCCACGAGCTCGACACGACGGCGATCGATGCGGTCGCGAGGCTCACCGGATTGCTGTGACCGTGCACCTCACGGCTCGCTACGAGCTGGGGCCTGGGGGCGTCGGAACTTGCTAGGTGAAGTACTCATTGAGTTGAGTAGTCTTGCTCAACAGATCCCCTTCTGGC
>CAYGPA010000665.1:0-2429 GCA_964351535.1 uncultured Planctomycetaceae bacterium | reverse complement strand
GGCGACCCGATCCCGGGCAGCGGCGAGGACATCGACGGCGACGGCGTCTACGACGCGGGCGCGACGCTCGCCGACGTGACGCTGAACACCCCGCTGAACACCTCGAACTGGGAGGGCAACCTGCCGGTCGCGGGGTACGGCTCCTATTCCGACATCGCCACGATGACCGCCGATCGGCTCGATGCCACGTTCTACACGAACCACTCGTTCTCGTACGTCGTGACGGGACCGAACGCGGGGCAGATCAACGGCGCCGTGATCAGCCGCAACGAGAACATCGTCTACGGCACGCCCTCGTTCGCCGTCAATCACGACGCGCGGCTGCTGGGCGGCGACACGGGGATGGCGGCCAACCTGCTTCCACGCGTCATCCAGCCGCCGGTGATCCTGCGCTGGACGAAGCTCGACAACGACCCGAACCGCTACCTGGGCATGCCGTGATGAACCGCGTCCCTCACCGACTGCTTCCGCTGGTGCTCGTCGGCCTGTCGAGCGCCGCCCTCTCCCAGGAGCCCGCGACGACGGCCCGGGACCGCGCGACGACAGCCCGGAACGCTCCGGGCCGTCCGGAGCGCGTGGACCTGCCGCGCGACCGTGAGTGGAGGCACCCCGGCACCCCGCTGCAGATCCAGGGGATCGAGCAGGGCGAGAACGACTTCCGGGAGAGCACCCCGCTGCTGGACGGCGAGTTCGAGCCGCAGCTGGTCGACGCCGACGAGAACTACCGCCGCCAGCTGGCGATGTACTCGGAGGGAGCGAGCTTCACCGAGCCGCTGCGCGTCGGAATGGGCTCGTCCACGCACGCCCCCCACCGCAAGCACCGTCCGCGCTCGGCCGCGCCGCTCGGGAGCGGAGAGGCCGACTCCGACGGACGGGGCGGGGGCCTCGCCTGGATCCTGCTCGTTGGACTGCTCGTGCTCGTCTTCGTGCGCAGCGTGCGAGCGCGGCGTCCGCAGTTCGGCTGATCGGACGAGACGCGGCCGTCGCCAGGCCGCGCGCGCCCCTGCAGAGGCACGGTAGGCCCAGGCCCGGGCGCTAGAACTCCTTCTCCGGCGCGGGCGGCAGCACCGCGGGTAGCCGCGACGCGAGTTCCTCGAAGCGCGGGAGGTCGTCGCTCCAGATCGCCTCGAGTTTCGCGAGCTCGGTCTCGATGCCGAGCACGAGCTCGCGCTTCACGGCCTCGGCCTGCGCCGTGGGTGCGTGGTCGCCCGTGGCCACGGTGCGGCGCAGGCCGGCCAGCTTGTCACCGAGCCGGATCGGGTAGTTCAGCGGGTCCTGCGGGCTCTTGCTCTTGGTCTGCAGCAGAGCCTCCTCGACCGCCGTGAGTTTTTCGGCGAGCTCCTTCGCCGCGGTCGCGACGTCGTGGTGCTCCGAGCCTTCCGGAAAGCGCTTCTCGATGGCCTGCAGCTGCCCGCGCACGTCGCGCAGCCGGCGGACGGCGGCGTGCAGGCGGGACAGCACGTCGCGCACCTCGATCAGGAACTCGAACTGCGCGCGCATGTCGTCCGCCGTCGCGCTCGTGCGCGGGTCGGGCAGGACCTCGAAGCGCGCCTGCAGCCGGCGCTCGTCGCCGATCGAGAGCGTCGCCTCGTAGCTGCCCGGCACGCAGACCGGGCCGACGAGCGAGCGATTCCAGTAGACGCGGCCGTCGTAGGACTCCGCCCCGGCGTAGCGCAGGTCCCAGGCGAAGCGGTTGAAGCCCGGCTCGACGGGCAGCGCGCGCGGATCGTCGGTCAGGTGCTTGGGCAGCGGCTCCGGCTCCTCGCCCTCCGCGACCTTCGGCCGGAACGTGCGCACGATCTCGCCCTTCGAGTCGCGGATCTCGAGGCGCACGTCCGTGTCGGGCTCCAGCTCGGGAAGGGTGTAGTCGAACACGACGCCCGGGTGCGGGTTCGTGCCGGCGCCCCGCGGGTCCTCCGCGCGACCCATGCTCACGCGCAGCGCGGGGCGGGGCTGGAAGAGGACGGGAACGCGCGGCTCCTGCTGCCCCTGCGGAATCTGGCGCAGCGGCGAGAGGTCGTCGAGGATCCAGTACCCGCGCCCCTGCGTCGCAGCGACGAGGTCGCCCTCCTTCACCGCGAGATCCGTGATCGGAACGATCGGCAGGTCGAGCTGCAGCGACCTCCACGACGCGCCGTCGTCCAGCGAGGCGTGGACCCCGCGCTCGGTCCCGGCGAAGAGCAGTCCTCGCCGCACGTCGTCGGCCCGGATGGCCCGCGTGAAGTGCCCCTCCGGGAGGCCCTGGTCGATGCGCGTCCACGTCGCGCCGTGGTCGGTCGTGCGCCACAGGTACGGCTGGAAGTCGTCGAGCTTGTAGCGCGTCCCCGCCACGTACGCGCCGCCCTCATCGAACGGGTGCGCGTCGATGCAGTTGACCTGCGTCCACTCCGGCATGTCGGGCGGCGTGACGTCGGTCCAGCTCGCGCCCG
>CAYGPA010000664.1:0-2434 GCA_964351535.1 uncultured Planctomycetaceae bacterium | reverse complement strand
AGTTCGCCCCCGCCCTGCGCGAGGGCATGGAGAAGATGAACGCCGCGCTGAAGGCCCGCGCGGAGGCGGACCCGACGAACTGAGCGGGCGCGCCCGTTCGATAGCTGCGCGCATGCAGGCATGCCGGCGTTCGGAAACAGGCCCGTGCGGCCGACTCGTCCGGACGAAGGGGTCCGAGCGAGCAGGAGAAGCGGTAGATCCTTCCGCGAGAACCCGGTACTCCGTCCGCGGTTTCGCGCCGGGACTCCCTGATCGGTGTACCGCGGCCTCGAACCCGTGGCTGGGCCGCCTTCCTTCGAGTCGATCCGGCCTCACGAAAAAGCGCCGGGAGAACCGCAACCGAACTGCGATTCGGCAGTCCCTGCAGCGAGTTCCCCATGTTGGTCGCCCTCGAGGATCGGGGGTGAGGCACCCCCTTCCGTTCCAGGCAACCCGGCACACCACCACCTCACTCTGTGGCGAATATTGACACAACGGCGAACTTGGCCCAGGCTGGGTTCATGGGTGATCGTCAGACCATGAACATCTCCGTCCCTGCCGCCCAGAAGAGCTTCATCCAGGCCCTGGTGGATGGTGGGCGCTATCGCCACGCCAGTGAGGTGGTTCGGGAAGGCCTTCGGCTGCTCGAAGAGGCCGAGCATCGGCGGTTGCTGGAGAAGTGGCTGTGCCAGGGCCTCAGCGACTCGGAAGAGGCGATGGTTCCGACGGAACTGCTCGACCGTGCGAAGGCTCACATCGCGGGGCTGATCGACGCGGGAATCGAAGAGGCTCGCGCAGGAAAGCTGCTCGACGGACCTGAGACCATGCGGAGGCTCCGCGAGGAACTGAACTCCCGCAAGCCTGCATGACCTCGTATGCCCTCAGCGAGACGGCTGCATCGGACATCCACGCGGCTCTTCGCTACATCACGAGGGCAGACAGCCTGGCGAGTGCGCTCCATGTGCACCAAGCATTCGTAGAGGCCTTCGAGGTTCTCGCGTCTTCTCCTCGCGTGGGGTTTCGACGCGAACACCTCACGGGTCTCGACGTTCGCTGGTGGCCAGTCCTCGGCTACCTGATCGTGTATCGCTCGGAAGCGTCTCCTATCGAGATCCTGCGGGTCCTTCATGGTGCGCGAGAGATGAGTCGAGTCTTCGGCGAGTAACGACGCCCGTGAGTCGGCCCTTCTCCCTCGATGATCCCGTGTGGTGCTTCGCCTCAGTGCGAGCAGTCTGAGTCGAGGCAGACCTCGAGGCGACCGAGGTCGTCACCGTTGCCCAAATGGCGGCGATCCACCATCGGGTGGGAGTGAAAGAGGCCGTCGCCCGGGCCACCGATCAGGAGGGTTGCGCCCCATGGGTCGTCAGTGGATTCCAGAAAATCGAGCGAGGCGCCGTAGTTCCAGGGTGGGCTGGAGCCGGAGAACAGGCGCAGGCCGTCTCCCGTCGCGCCCGAGACGGTCGCGACCCAGCCGGAGGGGCAGCCGAAGTAGCTGAACCCCGCGGTGGCGGCCACCGCGAAGTCCGAGCGACCGTCGCCGTCCACGTCGGGGAGCTCGAGGACGGAGTGGCCGAAGCGCATGGACATGTGGCTGGTACGCGGGTAGCCCTCCTCGAACTCGAGGGTGAAGCCCCCGCTCCACTCGATCGAGTACGCGGCGCTCCAGTCGTCGGAGCGGAAGACCTGCACGGCTCCGCTCTTCACGTGCTCCCCGTTTCGCCAAGGAGCGCCCACGACCACGTCGGAGGCTCCGTCGCCGCTCGCGTCCCGCAGGGAGGAGACGGAGAAGCCGAACACCTCACCCCGGTCGCGCCCGGAGAGTCGCACGAGGTCCCGGCCGGCCGCCACGGAGTGGACGTGGACCGCGCCCGTCCCGCCGGCACGCGGCGCTCCGATCACGAGGTCGTTGGCACCGTCGCCGTCGAAATCGGCCCGAGCATCGACGCTCCAGCCCAGGCGGTCCCCGGGGCTCTTGCCGACGATGCGCGCGAGGACGCGGCCGCGGCGCGAGAAGACGTACACGCACCCGGCTCCCATGCGGGCGGAGGGCGCGCCCACGACAACCTCCTGGCAGCCGTCTCCCGTGACGTCTCCGACGTCGAGGCTCCAGCCGAAGTCCTCTCCTCCGGCGTCGCTCTCGTAGGCCGGCAGCTCGTCTCCCGACTCGAGCAGGAAGGCCCGCACTCGACCCGTCTCCCCCGTGCCGCGCGGCTCCGCGACCAGGAGCTCGCGCCGCCCGTCCGCGTCCAGGTCGGCGTCCGCGAGTTGGAAGCCGAACAGACCGTCGCGTCGCTCGCCCTCGATCTGCACGAGCTCGCAACCGTTCGCGCCGGAGTACACCTGCACGCGCCCGACGGCCCCGAGCTGCGGGCAAGGCGTGCCGACGGCGATGTCCGGATCGCCGTCCCCGTCGACGTCGCCGATGGCGGACACGGAGCTGCCGAAGGGCCAGACG
>CAYGPA010000663.1:0-2436 GCA_964351535.1 uncultured Planctomycetaceae bacterium | reverse complement strand
CTCGCCGTCGAGGAGCGCTGGGAGGTCGACGGCACGCACTACGCGCGCACCTCGGAGGACTGGCTGCGCAACCTCGAGGCCCGCCGCGCGGAGGTCCTCGAGCTGTTCGCCG
Organism: uncultured Planctomycetaceae bacterium; assembly: GCA_964351535.1. Lineage (GTDB taxonomy): Bacteria > Planctomycetota > UBA1135 > UBA1135 > JAUIDW01. The sequence goes on along the minus strand of CAYGPA010000663.1, from coordinate 2,324 downwards.
ACACCTACGGCCGGGGCGAGGCCGAGAAGTGGTACCAGCGCTGGCGCGTGTTCTTCCTGTCGTGCGCGGAGCTCTTCGACTACGCCAACGGCTCCGAGTGGATCGTCTCCCACCAGCGGCTGCGCCTCGCGGGCAGCGGAGACGGACGTTGACGACGACCGCCGTTCGACCGGCCCCCGCGCGCGGCCTGTGGAAGAGCCTCGTGCGCTGGCTCGACTCCTGGGCGCCCGACGAGCGCGACCAGAGCCGCGATCCGCGCGAGATCGACTGGCCGCGCGTGATCCCGTTCCTCGCGATCCACGCCAGCTGCCTGCTCGTGTTCGTCGTGGGCTGGAGCTGGACCGCGGTCGCCTTCGCGGCGGCCTACTACGTCGTGCGCATGTTCGCGATCACCGCGGGCTACCACCGCCTCTTCTCGCACCGGGCATTCGCGACGTCGAGGCCGATGCAGTTCGCCTTCGCGCTGCTGGGCGCCTCCGCGGTGCAGCGCGGGCCGCTGTGGTGGGCGGCGCACCACCGCGTGCACCACGGGCACTCCGATCGCGAGGGCGACGTCCACTCGCCGGAGCTCGACGGCTTCTTCTTCAGCCACGTCGGCTGGTTCCTGACGCGCGGCAACTTCCGCACGCGCCTCGAGTACGTGAAGGACTTCGCGCGCTTTCCGGAGCTGCGCTTCCTCGACCGCTTCGACGTCCTCGTTCCCGTGCTCTCGATCGGCGTGCTGTACGCGCTGGGGGCCGGGCTCGCGGCCTGGCTCCCGCAGCTCGGTACCAGCGGCCTCCAGCTCGCGGTGTGGGGCTTCAGCATCTCCACCGTCGCGCTCTACCACGGGACCTTCTGCATCAACTCGGTGGCCCACCGCATCGGCAGCCGCCGCTACGCGACCAAGGATGCGAGTCGGAACAACCTCCTCCTCTCGCTCATCACGCTCGGGGAGGGCTGGCACAACAACCACCACCACTACCCGTCTTCCGCGCGTCAGGGCTTCTTCTGGTGGGAGGTCGACGTCTCCTACTACGTGCTGCGCGCGATGGCGGCGGTCGGTCTGGTCTGGGACCTGCGGCCGGTCCCCGCGCGCGTGCTCGCAGTGGAGGAAGACGCGTGAGGATCGCGGTCGTCGGCACCGGCATCTCGGGGATGGTCGCGGCGCGCGAGCTGCATCGCGACCACGACCTGACCGTGTTCGAGGCGGGCGACTGGATCGGCGGCCACACGAACACCGTCGATGTCGACACTCCGAGCGGCCCGCTGGCCGTCGACACGGGCTTCATCGTGTTCAACGAGAAGACCTACCCGAACTACTGCCGGCTCCTGGGCGAGCTCGGAGTCGCGCACCAGAAGAGCGACATGAGCTTCTCGGTCCGCTGCGAGAGCAACGGGCTGGAGTACAACGGCACGAACCTGAACGGCCTCCTCGCGCAGCGGCGCAACGCGCTGCGGCCCGGCTTCTGGCGCATGGTGCGGGACATCTTTCGCTTCTACCGCGAGGCGCCCGAGGTCCTGAAGGGCGCGGACGACGGCCTGACCCTCGGCGACTGGCTCGAGCGCGGCCGCTACTCGGCGGAGTTCGCCGAGTGGCACATGCTGCCGATGGGCGCCGCCGTGTGGTCGGCGCGCCTCGAGGGCATGCGCACGTTCCCGCTGCGCTTCCTGGTCCAGTTCTTCCAGAACCACGGCTTCCTGCAGGTCGACGGACGCCCGCAGTGGCTCGTCGTACGCGGCGGCTCGCGCGAGTACGTCGCGCCCCTGGTCGCGCCATTCCGGGACCGCATCCGCCTCCGGACGCCCGTGACCCGGGTGACGCGCACGCCTCTGGGCGTCGCGGTGCGCACGGCCGCGGGCGATGAAGAGCTCTTCGACCGCGTCGTGCTCGCCTGCCACTCCGACCAGAGCCTGCGCATGCTGACCGACGCCTCCGCGACCGAGCGCGACGTGCTGGGGAGCTTCGCGTACCAGCGCAACGACGCGCTGCTGCACACGGACAGCTCGCTGATGCCGCGCCGGCGGCGCGCGTGGGCCAGCTGGAACTACCACGTCGCCGCGCCCGCCGCCGAGCTGCCGACCGTGACGTACTGGATGAACAACCTCCAGAGCCTGCCGGGGGACACGCCGTACTTCGTGACGCTGAACCGCAACGGCGACGTCGATCCCAGGAAGGTGCTGCGCAGCTTCGTCTACCACCACCCGATCTACTCGGTCGAGGCGGTTCGCGCGCAGGCGCGGCACGCGGAGATCGACGGCCTGAACGGCGTGCACTTCTGCGGCGCCTACTGGGGCTTCGGCTTCCACGAGGACGGCGTGAAGTCCGGCCTCGCGGTCGCGCG
>CAYGPA010000662.1:0-2438 GCA_964351535.1 uncultured Planctomycetaceae bacterium | reverse complement strand
CGCGTGGAGGGCGGCCGGGCACTATAGATAGGCCTGAGGACGGGTAACAAGCTTTTGGCGTCCGGCCGCGGCTGCACTCGCCGCGGCGGTCGATTCGGGACACCGCGGGATCGAACTCGGCGGGAACGGGCGCGAGGGGTCGGGAGGGGCAAGGGTCTGGAAGTTGCTCGGAAAATTGCGAGGGGTCGCGCCGAGCGGACTCCCTGCGGGGGAGGGCTCGCGCCCTCTCCGAGAGTACAATCCAACAAATCGCGTGCCGATCTCCTCTCCCCATGGCCTCGGAGCCCACCGCGGAGCGAGGATTCGGCCCCAGGAACGCATGCAAGCCATTCCCAAGAGCCCCTGGCGGAGGCCTCGAGCGCTCCGCGCCCGAGCGAAACCGCACGCGCGGACCGTCCTGCCCCTCCTCGTCCTCGCCGGCCTGCTGGGCTGCGGAGACGGTTCCGAGCCGGGGGGCCCGCGGGCCGCCGCGAGCTCCGCGGCGGCCCCGCAGGACGTCACGGCGGCTCGGGAGCGCCTGGAGCGGCTCGTGGAGCTCTTCCAGCCGCCCGACCCGCTCGCGACGTCCAACCGCCACGATCAGCAGCTCGCCGATCAGCGCCGCTTTCGCGAGGAGGTCGCCAAGCAGCCCGACGAGGCCTTCGGCCGGCTGGCGCTCGAGCGCTTCCGGAGCGAGCCGGAGGACGCCCAGGTCCTGAGGGTCGAGCTGCTGCGCGCCGCGGCCCACGGCCTCCCGGGCGACGAGGCCTCCGACCTGCTCGAGCACATCGTCCTGACCTACGACGCCGAGACGGGCTACGGCGTGCGCGGCCAGGCGGTCGGGATCTGGGCCGACGTGGCGCCCGCCGACCTGACCGAGGTACTGCGCCCGATCCTCGCCGAGCGCCGCCACCGCCGCACGCTGCCCCCCGACGAGGAGCTGCTGCGCGCGTGGGTGCGCTCCGCGCGCGCGGTCGGCCGGCCGGGCGCGGAGATCGAGGAGGTGCTGGCCGAGATCGCGGTCAACATCTACCAGGACGACGCCACCCGCCACCTGGCCATCGCCGAGCTCGCGGAGTCGCCGGACGGCCTCGGAGCGGCCGCGCGCCGCGCGCTCGAGGAAGTGCTGGTCGAGTCGTCGCGCAACGGCTATCTGCGCCGCAAGAGCGCGCAGGCGATCTCGGAGGCGCTCCCCGCCGACGAGGCGTGCCGCATCCTCTCGCGCGTCGCCGACCGCGAGTCCGACGAGAACTTCCTGCTGTTCCTCGCCGACATGATCGACAGTCTGTGCCCGTGATCACCGACTCGCACGCCCACGTCTTCTGGAAGGACTTCGACGAGGATCGCGACGAGGTCTTCGCGCGCGCTCGCGAGGCCGGCGTCGAGCGCATGGTGATGGTCGGGACGAACCTCGAGACGTCGCGCCAGGCGCTCGCGCTCGCCGCCAGCCAGCCGGGCGTCTTCCCCACCGCGGGCATCCACCCGCACGACTCGGCGGAAGCGACCGACGACGACCTCGCGGCGATCGACGAACTCTGCCGCCGCGAGGACGTGCACGGCGTCGGCGAGACCGGCCTCGACTTCTTCAAGGAGTACTCGCCGCGCGACCGCCAGGAAGAACTCTTCGCGTGGCACCTGCGCCTCGCGCGCGAGCTCGACAAGCCCGTCGTCGTGCACTGCCGCGACGCGCACGAGCGCACGTCGCAGCTCCTCGCCGAACACCGCGGCGTGCGCGGCGTGATGCACTGCTACACGATGGGTCCCGAGGAGCTCCCGACCTACCTCGACCTCGGGTTCTACATCTCGTTCTCCGGCGTCGTGACCTACCCGAAGAACGAGGCGAATCGCGCGGCCGCGCGCCGCGTCCCGGAGGACCGCCTGCTGGTCGAGACCGACTGCCCGTTCCTCGCCCCCCAGGGCAAGCGCGGCCGCCGCAACGAGCCGGCCCTCGTACGGCTCGTGCTCGAACACCTCGCGGAGCAGCGCGGAGCGGACCTCGAAGCGCTGGCCCGCGCGACGAGCGCCAACGCCACCCGACTCTTCGACCTCCCCGCTGCGAGCGGTGCCTGAGCCCCGCCGCGGACGCCGCGGGGCGCTGCCGTTTCCCGCAGCGGGCCGAATGAACGCGGGGCGCTGCCGTTTCCCGGCAGCGCCCCGTCTCGTCGAGGACTTTCGAGCCCCCGCTAGGTGAGGTCAGGCTTACTGGACGATGGTCCAGGTGTTGCCGTCACCGCCGACGGCCCCGATGGCCAGCGGCGCGCTCATGTCACCGGCGACGGTGTTCGCGGAGGCGAAGGCCGGACCGGCGGCGATGCCGTCGTAGACCGGCGCACCGCCCGCACCGCGGTTGGCGGTTTGAAGGACGTCGCCGTCCTGGTTGATGAAGAACACGCGGTTGCCGGTGTTCTGGCGGTCGAGCGGCCACGCGTAGGCGGCCCACATGATCTCGCAGTTGTTGG
>CAYGPA010000661.1:0-2444 GCA_964351535.1 uncultured Planctomycetaceae bacterium | reverse complement strand
GATCTCGATCGCGCGGGAGATCGTCTCGTCGCGGTCCCAGGCGGCGGGGCCGCCCAGGACGGTCTCGACGTAGGGGAGTACGGCGCAGGAGAGCTCCCAGGTGGCGCTGCGCCACAGGTAGGTGGGGGTGTGGTCGACGGCGTAGTAGGTCACCGCCCCGACCTGGAAGGTCGGCTGCGCGAAGGACGTGGGGCGCGCGAAGGGGAAGCCCATGCCCTCGTCGCAGCTGACGTCGACGATCAGCGCGCCGGGCTTCATGCGCGCGACGTCTTCCTCGCGCAGGAACATCAGCGGCGCGGAGGTGTCCTGCAGGATGCCGTTGACGATCACGTCGCAGCCCGAGAGCACCTTGGAGAGGGGCGTCAGGCCGCCGTCGCGGGTGCGCACCTGAACGCCGGCTTCGGTGACGACCATTTGCTCGTAGCTGGCGCCGGTCGCCTGGTCGCGAACGCTCCACGCGGGGCGCTGCGTGTAGACGGTGATGTCGCGGATCCCGCGGCCGCGCAGCGCGCGCAGGGCTCCGCGGCTGACCGAGCCGAAGCTCAGCACGGCGGCGCGCAGCGGCCGACCGTAGTGCCCGTCGAGGCCCACGAGCTCCAGCGCGTGGATCACGCCGCAGTAGCCCGCCATCTCGTTGTTGCGGTAGAAGAGGTGCATGTCGCGCACCTCGCCGGCCTTCCAGAGGAACATCGCCTCCCAGGCGATCAGCGTCAGCCGGCGGTCGATCGCGACCTGCGTCATGGGCGCCTGTTGAACGCAGTGGGGCCAGCCCCAGAGCACGCCGCCCTCGCGCAGCTCCTCGAGGTCGCTCGGGACGGGCTTCGGCAGCAGCACGACGCCCGCGGTGGCCAGGATCTCGGACCGGTCCGCCAGGCCGAGGCCGAGCTGCCGCAGCTCGTCGTCCGAGGTCCCGAAGGGCTCGCCATAGCCGCGCTCGAGGACGAGGCGCGCGCGGATCTCCGCCGGGAGGCCGGGCAGGTGGTCGGGGTGCAGCGGCTGGCGCCGCTCGTCGGGTTTCGTGGAGCGGCGCAGGACGCCGAGGGTCAGCGTGCTCATCCCCGGACCTCCTCCGTACCGAGCGGGGTCGTCTTCTCGGTGAACACGAGCCCCGCGGCCTCGATCTTGCGCAGCACGGGCTCGTAGATCGACGGGTGCGTCGGGATCTGGCAGCCGGTCAGCTGGATCTCGCCGGACAGGACGAGCTCGACCGCGATCGCCGTGGGCAGCCCCACGGTGCGCGCCATGGCCGTGTAGCCGCCCGCGACACCCTTCGAGACCAGCGTCGACGTGACGCGCTCGTCGGGCCTCGAGCCGTCGGGGTAGGTGACCTCGAGGTCGTGCACGAGCACCACCATGTCGCGCTCTCCGGCGGCCAGGGGCAGCTTGTGCTCGAGCATGTGGATCAGCATCGCGGCGGAGGTGTCGCCCTTGCAGCCGATGGGCTCGTCGGAGAAGAGCCCGAGCCAGCGCAGGTTCTCCATGATGCGGCCCGTCGGGCTGATGTGCAGGAAACGCGCGACGCGCTGTTCGATCTGTCCGCCCGTGATGTTCAGCGGCAGGAACATCTCGACCACCTCGCGGTAGCTACGGTGCGCGAGGTCGGGGATCTGGAGCTCCTCGTTCGGAAGTCCCAGCTGGACGATCTGCGCCCAGGTCTCGCTCCAGCCGGGATAGCGCAGCGTGCCGCGGATCATGGTGTCGACGTCCTCGAGCCCGAACGCTTCGAGGTAGGCCAGCGAGTCGCGGTTGGCGTAGGCCTCGAGCGGCCCGACGCCTTCGACGTCGACGGGCCACGTGTGGTGGAAGACCTGGTGGAACGGGACGATCTTGATGCGGCCGTTCTCCATGTACTGTGCGCCCGCGTGCCCGGACATGGCCACGTTGCGCGGGTTCCACGTCACGACGTAGCGCAGCGGGTTCTGCGGCTGGTCGGGGGCGGGGATGCCGCTGCCGTACGAGCGGAACCCGCGCACGACGCCGCCCTCGGAGCCGATGCGGCGCATCAGCGCCATGGCCGACATGTGGTCGATGCCCGGGTCCAGGCCGAGCTCGCAGAGCAGCAGCGACCCCTGCCGCAGCGCGTCGGGCGCGAGGTGCGCCACGGCCTGGTCGCTGTAGGAAACCGACAGCATGTGTCGACCGTGGTTGACGCACTCGCCGGCCACGAGCCCCTGGTAGGCCGGTGGCAGCATGTTGACGACCACGTCCGAGGCCGCGATCTCGGTCGAGCGCAGCGTCGCGTCGTTCACGTCGAAGCGGATGGCGCTGCCGTGCGCGTGATCGGCGACCCGGGCGCGCGCCAGCTCGAGGTCGAGGTCGCCGACGGTGACGAACCAGCCGGACTCGGTGGCCCGCTCGAGGAGGTGCGAGATCAGGTAGGTCGAGCTGTGCCCGGCCCCGAGGACGAGGATGCGTTGAGCGGTCATGAGCGGCGCAGTCTACTG
>CAYGPA010000660.1:0-2458 GCA_964351535.1 uncultured Planctomycetaceae bacterium | reverse complement strand
ATCCGCAAGCGCGTGATCGCCGTCAAGGCCGTGGCCAGCGCGCTGACGATCGGCACGGGCGGCTCGGCCGGGCAGGAGGGCCCCGTGGCCCAGGTCGGCGCGGGCGTGGGCAGCATGGTCGGCGAGGTGCTCAAGCTCTCGACCCGCGACCGCCGGCTGTTCGTCCTGGCCGGCGCCACCGCGGGCGTGGGCGCGATGTTCACGGCGCCGCTGGGCGGCGCGCTCCTGATGGCCGAGGTGCCCTACCGCAAGTCGGACTTCGAGGGCGACGCGCTGATCCCGTGCATCATCTCGTCGATCGTCGCGTACACGACGTTCACGACGGTCACCGGCAAGACGCGCGCGATCGAGCTGCCGCAGGAGGTCCTCGAGGGGCTGCAGCTCGGCAACCCCGCGGAGCTCCTGATCTACACGCTGCTCGGCATCCTGTGCGCGCTGGTCGGGTTCCTCTACGTCAAGACGTTCTACGGGATCACCGACGTGTTCCAGCGCATGAAGCGCATCCCCCCGCCGATTCGCGCGATGATCGGCGGCCTGCTCGTCGGCTGCGTCGGGCTGCTGCTCGTTCCGGTCGCCCCCGGGTACGGCGTGCACTTCGGCGGCTACCGCCTGATCGAGGGCGCGACGACCGGGACGCTCGACGTGGCGATCCCGATCCTCTTGCTGCTCGCGTTCGCCAAGATCGTGGCGACCTCGTTCTGCATCGGCTCGGGCGGATCCGGAGGTCTGTTCGCGCCGTCCCTGGCGGTCGGAGCGCTGCTCGGAGCCGCCGTGGGTCAGGGCGCCTCGCAGCTCTTCCCGTCGCTGGAGCTCGACCCCGCGGCCTTCGCGCTGGTCGGCATGGGCGGCTTCTTCGCCGGCGTGGCCAAGGCTCCCATCACGTCGGTGATCATCGTCAGCGAGATGACCGGGCAGTACTCGCTGCTCGCGCCGCTGATGCTCGTGGCCGTCGTCCACCTGCTGCTCTCGCGCGACTGGACGATCTACAGCGAGCAGGTGGGCGGCCTGGTCGACTCGCCGGCCCATGCGGGGGACTACGTGGTCGACGTCCTGCAGGACATCCCGGTCTCGGACCTGCTCGAGTCCTCCGCCAAGCCGGCCCTGATCCACGAGGACGCGACGCTGCGCGAGGCGCTGACGATGGTGCAGACCGCGGCCCAGTCCTACTTCCCCGTCGTGGACGACGACGAGAAGCTGGTCGGCATCTTCACGCTCTCCGACGTTCGGCGCATCTTCAACATGAACATCGTCGAAGACCTCGTGATCGTGCGCGATTTCATGGTCGACAAGGTTGCCTGCGTGACGCCCGGGGACAACCTGAACGAGGCCATGGCCAAGCTGAACCAGTACCACATCCACTCCATCCCCGTGGTCGACCCGGACGATCCCACCCGGTTGCTCGGCATGCTGAACCGCCACGACCTCGGGATCGCCTACGACCGACGGCTGAAGGTGCTGCGCGCCGAAGGCTGAGCTCGCCGCGGCAGCGCCACCCCCGAGACCCCCCATGCGCATCGCCCTGATCCAGCAGCACCTCGCCGAGTCGCGCGAGGCCTCCCTCGAGCGCGGCCTCGCGCGCCTCGACCGCGCCGCCCACCTCGGCGCCAACCTGGCCTGCTTCGCCGAGCTCGCGTTCGAACCCTTCCACCCGCGCCTGCCGCGCACGGGCGAGCGGCCGCCCGCCGAGACCATCCCCGGACCGACCACGGACCGCCTGGCGGCGAAGGCCCGCGAGCTCGGCCTCGCCGTCGTCGCCAACCTGTACGAGCGCGACGGCGATCGCCACTACGACAGCTCGCCCGTGATCGACGCCGACGGCTCGCTCCTCGGCGTCACACGCATGCTGCACATCACCGAGTACGACGGTTTCCACGAGCAGCAGTACTACGACCCCGGCGACCGCGGCCCGCAGGTCTACGAGACGCGCGCAGGCCGCGTGGGCGTCGCCATCTGCTACGACCGCCACTACCCCGAGGTCCTGCGCGCACTGGGTCTCGCGGGAGCCCAGGTCGTCGTGGTCCCGCAGGCCGGAACGATCGGCGAGTGGCCCGACGGCATGTACGAGGCCGAGCTGCGCGTCGGCGCGTTCCAGAACGGCTACTTCGCCGCGGTGTGCAACCGCGTCGGCGTCGAGGACGCACTGCACTGGTCCGGCGGCTCCTTCGTCACCGACCCCGAAGGCCGCATCCTGGCCCGCGCAGCCACCGACCGCGACGAGGTCCTGGTCGCCGACCTCGACCTGAAACTGGTCGAACAGTCGACCGCGCGACGCCTGTTCTTGAAGCATCGCCGAACGGACTGGATGAAGGCTCCGGTCGTCTGACGAGCACCGCGGAGCGGCTCCCTTCACGCGCAGGCCCCCCCTCGCCACCACCGCTTTGCTACGCTCTCTTCCAGCGCGGAAGTGGCGGAACTGGCAGACGCGCAGGATTCAGGTTCCTGTTCTCGCAAGAGAGTG
>CAYGPA010000659.1:0-2465 GCA_964351535.1 uncultured Planctomycetaceae bacterium | reverse complement strand
CATCCTGAACCTGGCCACGCTGCTCTCCTACAACGCCGTCTCGCCGTCGCGCTTCTCCGCGTTCCAGGACGAGGGCCCGATCAACACCGACGGCCACCAGGTGCTGCAGTACAACGCGCCGCGCGATCACTTCCTCGACTCGACGGCGACCGTCGTCAGCGAGTTCGACGGCTTTCGAGCGACTCCGGACGGGCTCACCGACGGCTGGCTCGACCGCTACATCGTCTGGCGCGCGGAGCAGGGCGAGCCGGTCACGCGCGAGGAGCTCGCGATCGCCGCCCGCAACCTCGCGCTCAGCATGACGGGCGCGCAGGAGCTCGACCCGTTCGTCGCGGCCGATCGCAATCGCCTCGTGCGCCACGTGGTCGCGCGCCTCGACGAGACGGAGGCGAGCCCGGAGCGGCCCTACGCGAGCACGGCGCGCGGCGGCGTCCCCGACGCGGAGACCCTGGGCTTCAACGAGTCGCTGCAGCGCGCCATGGCCTACGTCCTCGCGGGCCGGCCGGAGTTCTCCGTCGGCCTCTTCGAGCGCGCCGTGCAGCTGCAGCCCGATCACCGCGCCGCGTCGGAGGAGTACACGGCCGCGCTCGCCTCGATGGGGCGGTTCGCCGACGCCGCGGCGGAGCTCGACCGCCTGATCGCGACCCTGCCGCCGTCGCGCCTGGCGGGCGTGCCTCACGCCGGTCTGCGCCGGCAACTGGGCCAGTACCACCGCCTGTCGGGCAACCTCGCGGCCGCCGAGGCCGTGCTGTCGGAGCTCGCCGCGGCCGGCCGCGACGCCAAGATCCACACCGAGCTCGGCGTCGTGTACGTCGAGCTCGGACGCTACGCCGAGGCCGAGACCAGCCTGCGCAACGCCGTGCGCATCAACCCGCGCGGCTTCGAGGCCGTCGAGGCGCTGGCGCTGCTGCTCGACGGCCAGCCCGGGCGCGAGGCGGACGCGCTGGCGGTCGTGGACGAGGCGCTCGAGGCCACGCCGCGCCGCCGCGAGTTGATCGATCTGCGCGCCGAGCTTGCCGAGTGATCGCGCGCCTCAGCGCGTCGGGTGACCGAGCGTCTCAGCGCGTGGAGGCCTCGAGGACCGACTCCACCGCGGGCTCCGGTCCGGCCAGCTCGATCTGCTGGGCGGTCACCGCGCGGATCTGGAAGCCGGCCTCGGTCTGCTCCAGCGGTCCGCGCACCCACAGGTAGTTCTGGCGGAATTCCTCGCCGCGCCTCTCGAGGTCGAGGCGGTCGAACAGCGGCCGGTGCTCGCGCGCGATCCGCGCACGGAACGCGCGGTCCTTGTCCTCGGCCCGGAAGAGCAGCGTCAGCGAACCGTCGTCCTCGTCGAAGGTCCGGTAGATCGTGCCGAACACCCGGGTCTCGCCGGTGCGCTGCGCGGCGCGCGCCAGTCCGTCGGCGTCCTCGGCGTCGACGACCTCCTCGGGGGACACGCCCTTCAGCAGCCGGAAGGAGTCGACGGCTTCCGCGCGGACGTTCCACCAGGGCAGCAGCGCGTCGTAGGGGCGCCTGGCCGCCGTCGCTCCCGGCGTCTTCGGGGCGTTGGTCTCCGGGTTCCAGATGCCGAGCCCCTGTGCCCGCGCGCGCTCCTGGGCCGCAGCGAACTCCGCGTGCGCGATCAGGCTGTTGCCGTACTTGTTGAAGTAGGGGCTCTTGCCGCGCTCCACCAGCAGCACGTTGAAGTCGGTCCCGTCGGGCAGGATCACGTGGCACAGCAGGCGGCCGTAGGGGTCGCGCTTCTCGGTCTCGCCGGGGAACAGCAGTCCGACCCGGGGGCGCTCGCCGTCGACCGCCAGCGCGTCGAAGAACTCCATGGCCCACAGCGCGCACTCCTCGCCGAAGACGGTGTTGGGCTTGCTGGGCGTGCCGCGGTAGGTGGTCTCGACCATCTCCAGGCTGCCGGGCTCGAAGTGGAGCACGACCTCGTCGAGCGTGGCGGAGGTGTCTGGCGCGATGACGATCGGCTCGTCAAACCACACGAGGCTCTGGACGCTCAGCGTGATGGCGCTGACGACGAAGGCGGCGATGACGCCGAGGGCGATCTGGAGGATGGTCGAGCGCATGGATCAGACCTCGTCTACAGGGGCAGCATCTGCTGGTTTCGGGAAGGGACGACGTTCATCATCCCGCGCCTGGTGCGCCTGACCCGCGCGGTGTTGTTGCTGGCCAGGTAGACGGCGTCCTTGACGACGAGATCCCCCGAGCGCAGATGGAGCCTGGCGGTGGCGGTGTTGGGGAAGGCGTTCTTGTGCTTGAACACCACCCGCTGGGTGACGCTCTGGCCCGGCCTGAGCTGGGCCACGACGTCGCGGGTGCCGTACTGGACCTGGACCGGGCGAGAGATGCGCCCCCTGGTGCGGTAGGACTCGGCGAAGCAGTTCAGCTCCACCCTGGCCGTGGCGACGCCGGAGCCGACGTCTGAGCGCCTGAAGGTGACGTCGGTGGCGTAGCCGCGCTTGACC
>CAYGPA010000658.1:0-2482 GCA_964351535.1 uncultured Planctomycetaceae bacterium | reverse complement strand
TGCGCGGGGCGCAGGTAGTACTTGCGGTCGGACTCGCGCGCGTCGCGCGTGGGTGCGTCGGCGCTGAGGCTGCAGGCGCTTCGCTCGGCGGCGCTCGCCAGGCGCCCGGCGTCGAGCGCGTGCGGGTCGTAGGTGACCTCGACGGCTTCGCGACCGCCGACCCAGGCGGCGCGGGTCGTGACGACGCCGTCCAGCGCGCCGAGGGCGGCCTCACCGCTCCAGAAGCAGCCCATCGTGAACGTGGCGGTCGCGAGGTCCCGCGCCTCGGCCTCGGGCGCGACGGTCGTCAGCCAGGCCGGCACGGGGCGGCCGGCGGCCTCGAGCGCGTCGATCGCGCGCCGCGCGATGCCGGCGGTCGACCACACGCGGTCGCGGCGCGGGATCAGGTCCTCGCCCTCGCCGTCGAGGAAGCGCACGACCGGATTGTTCCAGGCCGGCTCCCCGAAGCGCGCGAGCACCTGCGCGTCGTCGCCCTGGCGGTTGTTGTAGGTCGCGACGGGCACGAACAGCTCCTCGATCGCCTCGACGAGCAGCGGATTGGACAGCGGGCCCTCTCCGAACTGCCGGCACGTCGCGCAGCCGGGGATCTCCTGGAACAGCGCGAAGACGGGCTTCTTCGCGGCGCGCGCTTCTGCCAGCGCGGCGTCCAGGTCTCGCTTCCAGCGCACGCGCCCGAGTTCGATGGGGTTCTCGGGACGGGGCCGGAGGTCCGCTCGGCTCGGCTCGGAGAACTCCGCGGAGGAGCTGCAGGCGAGGGCCGTTGGCAGCGTGAAGAGCGCGACAGAAGCAGCGATCGAGAGAGGGTTCCGCATGTCCGAGAGCTCCTACGGTTCCGGGGCAGGCGGCGTGACCGCCCCCACCTGGATCTTACGTGCCCGGCGCCGCTTCGGGCGCGCGGGCCTCACAGGGCGACGCCGTACTCGTCGTCGCCGGCGTCGATCGGATAGCGCGGACCGCCGGGGCCGCCGAGGGTCTCCTTCTCCGGGTCCGGCGGCGGCGCGGGCTTCAGCAGGTCGCGGCTGACGGCGAGGGCCGCGTGGTAGCGCGCGCCGCGCGTGACGATGCTCCACGCCAGCACGCCGTGGGAGACGAGCAGCACGACGAGCACGTCGATGGCCGTCGACTCCGTCGAGAGGTTGTCCTCGAGCACCGTGACGAGCACGGTGCCGAGCGCGACGACGAGGGCCTCGACCAGGAACAGCGCGAGCATCGGCCGCAGCGTGCGGAGCGGGTGCAGCAGCAGCGCGAAGAAGGTCGCGATGCCGGCCCACAGGGCCGACGTGCTGCCGCGCAGCGCGAGGCGCGTGCGCGTGTAGTCGCCCCACGTGAAGATCAGCGCGACCAGGAGGCCGAAGAGACCCGCCTGGGCCCACTGGACCTGCGTGGCCGTCCACTCGGAGGCCAGCGCCTCGTAGGCGCCGGGCTTCGCCAGGCCGAGCAGCCGCTGGTCGACCAGGAGCTCCCACGGCTCGCCGTGGACGATCCAGCTCGCGAGCGCCAGCGCGCCGACCGTCAGGAACGCGAGCCGCAGGAAGCGGAAGAAGTGGCGGCTTCCGCCCAGCGCGAAGCGCTGCAGCGCGGCGCCCTGCGCGCGCTCGAGGAAGACCTGCAGCCAGCCGCCGGCGAAGAACACCTGCAACAGGATGGCCGCGAGGCCGAGCAGCGCGCCGGTCGCGACCGCGCCGCGCTCGAGCGAGTCGAAGAGCTGCGCGTGGTCGGCGAGGAAGTTGACGTCGAGGTTCGTGACGAGCGCGCCGCGCTCGTAGCGATCCCCCACCGCGTCCTCGAGCCCCGCGAGCCACGGCAGCGCGCCGAGCAGCGCGAGCAGCGTGAACGCGAGCCACACGGCTCCCCAGAGCAGCGGCTTGCGCAGCGCGCCCTTCAGCGCCTGCACGGTCACCGAGCGCGGCTTCTCCTCGTTCGGGTTCTCGGCCGCCATGGTCAGCCTCCGATCCTGGACTGCCCGTGCAGCGTGTGCGCGATGCGCGACAGGACCCGCTCGCTCCAGCGCCACGGCGCCACGCGGTCGGGCCGGGCGAACCAGCGGTTGTTCGACATGTCGACGTCCACGTACCAGCGCAGCTCCGGGTCGACCACGACCGCCGCGACCTTGCCGCGACCCTCGCGGCGCAGCCGCATCCAGCGCGACTCGGCCTGCTCCGCGCGCGTCCAGGTCAGGCGCTCGGTCTCGCCGCTCTCGTAGCGGATCTCGACGTCCACGGGCAGGCGCAGCTCGCCGCGGCGGCGCAGCACGATCTCGATCTCCCACGGCCGCTCGTCGTCCTCGTCGACCCCTTCGTCGTCCGTGGACTCGGGTCCGCGCAGCGCGAGCTCGCCGGTCTCGTCCTCGAACCAGCCGGCGGGGTCGTCGCGGCGGAACTGCGCGACCTCGACGCTCCAGTCGACCGTCCCGGTGCCGCGGAAGAGGTCGTCGAAGTACCACTGCACGTCGACGCCCGCGCCCTCCTGGAACGACGCGAAG
>CAYGPA010000657.1:0-2497 GCA_964351535.1 uncultured Planctomycetaceae bacterium | reverse complement strand
TACGAGCTGCAGTTCACCGAGGAGCTGCGCGAGGTCACCTACCTCGACCGCGTGCGCCTCGACGTCGTCGACCACCCCGCCGACACCGAGATCTACCCCAACGAGCGCTTCTGCTTCCCGCCCTTCCCCGAGCCGCACACGCACACCGTGCGCGGCGCGCTGGCGCCGGCGCGCGCGACCGGCAGCGACGGCGGGGACTGGACCGCGGCCCTCGCGACCATCGACGACGACCACGCCGCGCCGTTCGGGCCCGCGCCGGACCAGTTCCTCGGCCTCGCGACGCCGCACTTCCTCGAGCTCGAGTTCGACCGCGACGCCGTGCGCGCGGCGAAGAAGCTGCGCCTCGTGCTGACGGGCTGGTTCTACTGGACCGACGCCAGCGTCAACGTCGCGAGCGCGCGCCACCCCGACCACGAGTTCGTTCCGCCGATCCTCCAGGTGCCCGCGACGCCCGACCCGCAGGGCGGCGGCCGCTGGCGCGACACGGGTCCGCCCATCGGCTTCCCCGCGGGCAAGACGAAGACGATGGTCGTCGACGTCACCGACCTGCTGGACCGCGACGACCCGCGGCTGCGGCTGTTCTCGACGCTGCGCCTCTACTGGGACTCGATCCGCCTCGCGGTGGACGACGACGACGCGGAGCTCGTCGTGCGCTCGCTCGAGCCCGTGGCGGCCGAGCTCTGGGAGCGCGGCTTCAGCGACAGCGTCGAGCCCGACCGGCCGAACCAGCCCGAGCGCTTCCGCTGGGACCGCCTGGCGCGCTTCCCGCGCTGGGACCAGCACCCCGGCCTCTACACGAAGCTCGGCGACGTGCTGCCGCTCGTGACCGCGGTCGAGGACCGCTACGTCGTCATGGGCTCGGGCGACGCGCTGACGGTTCGCTTCGACGCCACGGAGCTACCGCCGCTCGCTCCCGGCCAGCGGCGCGACTTCCTCGTCTACCTGGACGGCTGGGCCAAGGACCGCGACCCGAACACGCAGGAAGCCCTGTACGTCGAGCCGCTGCCCTTCCACGGCATGTCCGCGTATCCCTACGGCGCGGACGAGTCGTTCCCCACGAGCGAGGAGCACCGCCGCTGGCGCCGCGACTGGAACACCCGCCCCGCGCGCGCCTGGGCCAGCGACTTCGCCGACGGCCTGCGCTGAACGGGTTCACGTCGGCGCCCGCGACGGACGGGTCGCGTCAGGCCGTCGCGCGCAGCTCGCCGCGCTGGGCGATCACGTCGCGCGCGGCGACGCGGAAGGCCTCGGCGAGCGTCGGGAAGTTGAACGTCTGCTCGACGAAGACGTCCACGTCGAAATCGGCCAGGAGCGCCATCTGGGCCACGTGGATCAGCTCGCAGGCGCCCTCGCCGACGACCTGCGCGCCGAGCAGGCGGCGCCCCGCGACGTCGGTGACGAGCTTCAGCACGCCGTTCTCCTGCGCGTTGATCCGGCCGCGCGCGAGGTCCGCGAAGTGCGCGCGCCCGACCAGGCAGGCCCCGTGCTTGCGCAGCGCGTCGGCCTCGTCGAGACCGACGGTCGACATCTCGGGGATCGTGTAGATCCCCATCGGCGTCAGCGAGCCGCGCGCGGGCAGCGGCGCGTCGAGCGCGTGGCGCGCCGCGCGGCGGCCCTGGTCCTCGGAGCACGAGGCCAGCGCCGGCGGCCCGACGACGTCGCCCGCGGCGTACACGCTCGACGCGGCCGTGCGGAAGTTGTCGTCGACCGGAACGTGCCCGCGGTCGGTCGGCTCGAGGCCGATGGCCTCCAGGTTCAGGCCGCGCAGGTTCGCCTCGCGACCCAGGGCGCACAGCACCTTCTCGGCCCGCAGCGTCTCGCCGCCCTCGAGCGCGACGGTGACCTGCCCCAGGCCCGGGATGATCGCGTCGATGCGCCGCTGCGGCAGGTAGCGGCCTCCGAGCGCGCCGAGGTGGTCCAGGAAGTGCTCGACGAGCTCCGCGTCGAGGAATCCGAGCGCGCGGTCGGCGCGGTCGATCATCGTGACCTCGACGCCGAGCGCCGCGAACACCGAGGCGAACTCGCAGGCGATCACACCGCCGCCCAGCACCGCGAGCGAGCGCGGCAGGTAGATCAGCGAGAGGATGGAGTCGCTGTCCAGGACGTGCTCGTGGTCCACCGGGATGCCGGCGGGCACGCGCGGGCGGGAGCCCGTGGCGATCAGGATGCGCCCGCCGCGCACGAGGCGCCGCCCGCCGTCGGGGGCGACGACAGAGAGCGTGTGCTCGTCCACGAAGCCCGCGCTGCCCGTCCAGACGGCGACGCCCGCCTCCTCGAGCTGCCGGCCGAGCTGGAGCTCCTGGCCCGAGAGCACGTCGTCGAGCCGCTGCATCAGGCTCTGCAGCTGCATCTCGGGCGGCAGCTTGCGGTCGAGGACGCCGCCGCTGCGGCGCTCCAGACCGGACAGGTGGACGGCGGTCTCGCGCAGCGTCTTGCTCGGGATCGTGCCGCGGTGCACGCACTCGCCGCCGACGGCGCGCTCGCGCTCGACGACCAG
>CAYGPA010000656.1:0-2504 GCA_964351535.1 uncultured Planctomycetaceae bacterium | reverse complement strand
TGATGATGAACTCGCCGCCCCCCATCATGATGGGGATCTCGCCGAGGTAGACCTCTTCCTCGATCGGCTCGGGCTTGATCAGCCGCAGGCGGACCTTGAAGGGATAGCCGAAGGTCAGACGGAGCTGACGGCACTCCTCGATCGTGTAGCGCGGCTTCCCGAGGTCGTAGCCGAGGTACTCCAGACACATCGTCTTGTCGTAGGAGTAGATCGGGAACACCTCGCTCAGCAGGGACTCGAGTCCGTGCGCGTCGCGATTGGCCTGGGGTACTTCGACCTGCAGGAAGTCGTCGTAGGCCTTGGTCTGGATCTCGACGAGGTCGGGCACGTCGAGGATCATCGGGAACACGCCGAACTTGGCGATCTTGTCCATCTTCGCGGGAGCGGAGGGCGTCATGGGTCACACACCTGTGGGGTCGTATTCCGGAGGGCGTCGGATCCCGATCTCATGGGATCCCGACGAGACCATCTCGAGGTTCACGACGGACGCACCTGCGTGGAGTCGCAGGTGCGGTTGCCCGCCGAACGGAGCTTCGACTCCGCCCGGCCAGCGCGTCTTCCAGTCCGTGCCGACGCTCGAGGCGACGCGCGGGCGGAGCGGCCCCGTCACGCCGCGAACCCCGAGCGACCGCAGCGGCTCGGGGGTTCGGCGGACGGAGAAGCCGCTTCCGAGCAGCGCGCCGCGTGGGCACGGCGGACTCGAAGCTCTTCTTCGCGGCGGCGCTTGCACGCCAGCCGGGTACGCGCCTTCCGGATACACGTCGGGCAGGAACGCGCACTCTTGCGCGTCCTGAGCAGCCCGCGGACGGCGACCGAGAGGGTCACCGCGGAACCGACTGCGTGAATCCGGGGAAGGCGGAACGAAGATCAAGAGGTGGCAGCAGGGACTAGGCCAGTTCGACCGTGGCCCCGGAGCCTTCCAGTTGCGTCTTGATCTCTTCGGCCTCTTCCTTGGTGCAGCCTTCCTTGACGGCCTTGGGAGCGGCCTCGACCATGTCCTTGGCCTCCTTCAGGCCCAGACCGGTGATCGCGCGCACCTCTTTGATGACCTGGATCTTCTTCGCGCCGATCTCCTTGAGGATGACGTCGAAGGTGGTCTTCTCCTCGGCGGCGGCGGCACCGCCGGCATCCCCGCCACCCGCGGCGGCGACGGCGACCGGAGCTGCGGCGCTGACGCCCCAGTGATCCTCGAGGTGCTTCACGATCTTCGAGGCCTGGAGCAGCGTGAGACCGTCCAGTTTCTCGACGATCGCTTGGAGCTCGGGCTCCAGCTCGGCGACGTTGGCTTCTTCGGACATTGCGTTCTTACTCCTCGGGGGAAGTTGTCTAGCTGTTGACGATGTGAACGGGGACCGCCCCGCGACGCGCGTGCCGCGCGCGGGGCGTGGAATGGAACCGTGGGCGGTCAGCCCTCGGTAGACTCGGGGGATTCGGAGGACTCGGGTGCCTGGTCGGCGTGGGCCTGCAGGACCCGGGCGAGGGCGCCCTGGTTGGCGTTGAGCGCCACCGCGAGGCCGCGCAGCGGACCTTGCAGGCAGCCGACGATCTTCGAGCGCAGCGTGTTCTTGTCGGGCACGCCGGCCAGGGCCGTGGCGTCCTCGGCGCTGAGCAGGCGGTCTTCGAGCACGGCGGCGCGCACCTGGACCTTGCCGGCCTGGCGCAGCTCGGGCGCGGTGAGGACCTTCGCGGCCTGGATGGCCGCCTCGGCCGAGCCGTAGGCGATGGCCACGTTGCCGGCGAAGACGTCGGCTCCGATCTCGTAGCCCGAGTCGCTCAGGACGCGCTGGGCGAGCGAGTTGCGCACCATGCGCAGACGCGCACCGCCCTCGTCCAGCGAGGCGCGGAGCGCCTCGGACTCGGACACGGACAGTCCGCCCAGCGACACGATCAGCAGTCCCTCGGACTCCTTGATCGCGACCTGGTACTCCTCGGAGACGAGGCGATTGACGAGGTTCGGCATGGTCAGCTCCCGTACGAGATCCAGGCGCCCGGGCCCATCGTGGTCGACACGCAGATGCGGCGCAGGAACGAGCCCTTCACCGCGGCCGGCCGCATGGCCTCGAGGTAGTCGAGGAAGGCCTTGAGGTTGGTCATGAGGTCCTCCACCGGGAAGGAGCGCTTACCGACCGCCGCGTGGACGTTTCCGCCCGCGTCGGTCCGGAACTCGACCTTGCCCGCCTTGAACTCGGTCACGGCGTTGGCGACGTCGGGCGTCACCGTGCCGGACTTCGGGCTGGGCATCTTGCCCTGCGGACCGAGGACCCGGCCGAGCTTGCCGACGTGCTTCATCATGTCGGGGCTGGCGATCACGACGTCGAAGTCCATCCAGCCGCCCTGGATCTTCTCGGCGAGGTCCGCCGAGCCGACCTCGTCGGCCCCGGCTTCCTTGGCCGCCTCGGCCTTGTCGCCCTCGGCGAAGACGACGACCTTGACGGTCTTGCCGAGCCCCTTCGGCAGCGACACCGCGCCGCGGACCAGCTGGTCCGTCTTGCGGGGGTCGATGC
>CAYGPA010000655.1:0-2509 GCA_964351535.1 uncultured Planctomycetaceae bacterium | reverse complement strand
GCGGGGGGGGGTGGCGTGTTGGCGGCCGCCGGGTGCGGGGGGGGGGGGGGGGGGGGGGGTCGTTCCGCTCTCCCAGGACGACGCCCCCTCCGGAATCTGGAAGCAGGTCGTTCGTGAGTCACGGCTCTTGCAGGTTGCACGCCGCCTGATGGATTCCGCGGGTCGCCGCTTCCCTGTCGGAAGACGGTGGAGCCTGAATCGCGCGCTGTTTGTCGAGCTACGAGACACCTGCCGAGACCTCGGTGCGAGCTTCGTCGTCGTCCATGCGTCGCGACGTCCGATGCCCGTGCTGGCACCCGAGTTTCGAGACATGGGGATCGAGCTCCTCGATCTGTCCTACTCGCTGAAGTCGCTCGAGGACGAGCTCTACTTCCGAACGGATCCCCATTGGAACGAGGCTGGCCACCGCTTCGTCGCCGACGCACTCGGGGAGTTCCTACGAGCGCGAGGGCTGGGCCCTGGCGCTGGATGACTTCTTCAACGGGCTGCTAGGCGCGCTCGCTGCCCAGCGACCGCAGCAGCTCCGCGAGGTCCTCGGCCAGTGGAGCGCGCACGTGGACCTCGCGGTTCGTGCGCGGGTGGGGGAAGTCGAGCTCGAGGGCGTGCAGCGCGACGCGCGGGAAGCGCAGCGGGTCGTCCTTGCCGCGGGCGTACTTGCGCTCGCCGACGATCGGGTAGCCGCGGGCCGCCAGGTGCAGGCGGATCTGGTTGTAGCGACCCGTGACGGGGCGGGCCTCGACCAGCGCGAGCCCGTCGAGGCGCTCGAGCACGCGGTAGTCCGTGCGCGCTTCCTGGCCGCGGGGGGACAGGATCGCGCGCTTTCCGGAGCGGGCGATCGAGTCGCGGATCGAGCCCTGCGGCGGCCGCGGCGTGCCGCGCACGAGAGCCAGGTAGGTCTTCTGCACGCGCTGTTCGCGGAAGAGCTGCTTGAAGCGCTGCAGGACGTCCTCGGAGCGCGCGAAGAGCAGCGCGCCGGACGTCTCGCGGTCGAGGCGGTGCACGGGACGGGCCTCGGCGTGCAGCGCGCGCACGAGGTCGGCGCACGTCGCGCCGCGCACGCCGGGGGACGCGACGCTGGCGAGGCCCGTCGGCTTGTCGACGACCAGCAGGTCCTCGTCCTCGAACAGGACCGCGGGCGCTCGTCGTTCGGTGGAGGTCATCGGAGCCGTGAGGCGAGGGATCGGAGCCGGGAGGCGAGTTCTCGGAGCCGGGAGGCGAGTCCTCGGTCCCGCGCGGCGGCGAGCGAGCTACTCGGCGTAGCCGAGCGATCGCAGGTGCTCGAGGTCCGCCGCGTCCAGCTCGACGCTGTCGGCCTCCAGTGTAGGCGCGCGCTCGAGCAGGCGCAGGTCCCGCGCCAGGGACTCGCGCGTCGACCGCGCCTGCGCGTCGTCCCAGAGGTTCCTGCGTTCCTCGGGGTCGTGCTGGAGGTCGTACAGCTCGCCCGCAACGCCGCCGTGGGGCAGGATCAGCTTCCAGCCGCGGCGCACGATCGCGACGCTGTGCTCCGCCGGTCCCCAGGCGTGGTGACCCTGCGCGAGGCTCGGCAGGTCGACCGCGTCCGGATCGAGTAGCGAGGGGCCGCGCAGGCCCGTCGACTCGAGGCCGCACAGCTCCGCCAGCGTCGCGGCCAGGCGGCGCTGCTCGACGTCGTGTTCGAGGACCGTGCCGGGCGCGACGGAATCCGGCAGACCGCCCGCGAGCAGCAGCGGCACGCGCAGGAACTCGTCGTAGACCCAGCGGCCGTGCCCGAACTGGCCGTGCTCGCGAAAGGACTCGCCGTGGTCGCTCGTGACGGCGATCAGCGCGTCGCTGTCGAGACCTCGCTCGGCGAGGCCCGCGAGGAGCTCGCCGACCCAGTGGTCGGTGTGCGCGATCTCGGAGTCGTACAGCGCCTCGATGTGCTCGACGTCCGCGCGACTCCAGCGCTCGGGCTCGTCGCGAATCTCGGACCAGGCGACGTCGTCGTCGAGCGGGCCCTGGTAGTCGTCCGCGAACGCGTCGTCGACGTGCTCGACGTAGTCGAGGTGCGGGTCGAAGTAGTGCACCCAGAGGAAGGTCGGGCGGTCTCCGGGCGCGCGCTCGAAGAGCTCGAGTGCGCGCTCGGTGACGGCCTCGGAGCTCGACTCGTGCGCCGTCACGACGCTCGTGTCGTCGAACTCGGCGAAGCCGCGCGCGAACCCGTACTTCGCGGTGACGAGGCGGTGCGCCACGGCCCCGGCCGTGTGGTAGCCGGCCGCGGCGAAGACCCCCGGCAGCGTCGGCGCCTCGTCGGAGAGGCGCGACTCCGTGTTCAGCACGCCGTGTTCGAACGGGTACAGCCCCGTGAACAGGCTGGCCATGCTCGGCAACGTCCACGGCGCCTGCGTGCGCGCGTTCTCGAAGCGCACGCCCGCCGCTGCGAGGCGGTCGAGGTTCGGCGAGGACGACCGCGCGTAGCCGTAGCAGCCGAGGTGGTCGGCGCGCAGCGTGTCGATCGTGATCAAGACGACGCTGGGACCGCGGGCGGGTG
>CAYGPA010000654.1:0-2524 GCA_964351535.1 uncultured Planctomycetaceae bacterium | reverse complement strand
TCCTCTTCCCGATCATGGTGATGGTCGGCATCGCGGTCACGCACCGCATCGCCGGTCCGATCTACCGCTTCGAGATGCACCTCGACGCCATCGCGCGCGGCGAGAACGTCGGCGACTGCCGCATCCGCAACAACGACGAGCTGCACGACCTCTGCGACAAGATCAACCGCGCCGTCGCGCGCTTGAAGGAAGACTCGGAAGTCGCCGACCGCATGCGCAAGACGCCCGGCTCCGGCGGCCGGCGCGCGGCCTGAGCCCGGCCCGAACTCGGTCCGGCGGCCGCCCCCGACGCGGACGCGGGCCGATCGTTGCCCGTCCGCACGGCAACGTGCACCCTGAGCGCGAGCAACCAGGGGCACGCCATGACACCTCGACTCCGCGGAATCGACCACGTCCACGTCTACGTTGCCAGCAGGCAGGCAGCGGAAGTCTGGTACCGAGACGTCCTCGGGTTCCGGCGCGCCGAGGCCTTCGCCGCCTGGGCCGTCGAGGGCGGCCCGCTGACGCTGGAAAACCCCGAGGGCACGGTCCACGTGGCGCTGTTCGAGACCCGGGACGGCCGCGGCTCGTCCACCATTGCGTTCGGTGCCGGCGGCGAGCAGTTCCTCGCCTGGAAGGAGCACCTGGCGCGCGCCGGGCTCGACCCCCGCCTCGCGGACCACGACCTGTCCTTCTCGCTGTACTTCAGCGACCCCGACGGAAACACGCACGAGATCACGACCTACGACCACGCCCACGTGGCCGCTCGGTTGACGGCGTAGCTAGCCGGGCAGCGGCAGCGTGCCCGCGGGGGCCTGTTCGCGCAGGACCTCGGCGAGCAACTCGTACTCCGCGCGGCGCGTCGAGGTGCTGCGCCAGGCGAGGCCGATCGTGCGGACGGGGGCGGGGTCGCGGAAGGGGCGCAGGGCGAGGCCGTCGCGCTCCTGGACCTCGACGGCGGCGGCCATGGCGGGTAGCAACGTGATGCCCGTGCCGCCGGCGACCATGCGCACGAGGGTGTTCAGGCTGCTGGCGCGGAAGTCGTCGAGCTCGCCGGCGCGCGCGGCGCGGCAGATCTGCAGGGCCTGGTCGCGCAGGCAGTGGCCGTCGTCGAGCAGCAGGACCTCGTCCTCGCTGAGGTCCTCCTCGGAGATGGTCTGCTTCTCCGCGAGCGGATGGTCGGCGGGAACGGTCAGCACGAACGGGTCGCGGTAGAGCGGCAGGAACTCGAGGTCCAGGAGGTCGGCCTCGAGCGCGAGCAGGAGGGCGTCGAGCTCGCCCGCCTTGGTGCGCGCGACGAGGCGAGCGGTCTGGTCCTCGGCCAGGAGCAGCCGCAGCTCGGGGTACGCGGCGTGGATCGCGCGCACCGCGTCGGGCAGCGCGTAGGGCGCGACCGTCGGGATCACGCCGAGGCGCAGCGTGCCCGCCAGCGGGCGGCCGAAGCCGCGCGCGGTCTCGGTGAAGGCGTCGACGTCGGCGAGGATCGCGCGGGCGCGCGCCACGAGCTCCTTGCCCTCCGCGGTCACGAGGACGCGCCGGCGGTCGCGCTCGAACAGCCGCACGCCGAGCAGCGCCTCGGCCTGCTGGATCTGCGCGCTGAGGGCCGGCTGGGTGATGTAGCAGGCCTCCGCGGCCTTGCGGAAGCTCAGGTGATCCGCCACGGCGACCATCGCCTCGAAGTGGCGCACGGTGGGCCTTTCCATCGGCGCAGCCTATCACGCTGAGCCGGGGTTCCGATTGGAGCGGGGGCGCGGCCGGGGCGAAGAGTCAGGGCAACAGTTCAGCCAACCCAGGAGCCCCCAGATGTTGAAAGTCGGTGACCGCTTCCCCTCCTTCCGCACCCAGGGCGTCGTCACGAGCGACGCCGCGACGGCCTTTCAGGAGTTCGACGAGTCGAGCTTCGCGGGCCAGTGGAAGGTGCTCTTCTTCTACCCCAAGGACTTCACGTTCGTCTGCCCGACGGAGATCGCGGGCTTCGGCCGCCTGAACGGCGACTTCCGCGACCGCGACGCCCAGGTGCTGGGCGTCAGCACCGACAACGAGTACGTGCACCTCGCGTGGCGCCAGAACCACGACGATCTGCGCGACCTGCCGTTCCCGCTGCTCGCCGACGTCTCGCGGCGCCTGTCCGAGAGCCTCGGCATCCTCGACGACGACGAGAAGGTCTGCCAGCGCGCGACGTTCATCGTCGATCCCACGGGCGTGATCCGCTACGCGTCGATGAACGACCCCAGCGTCGGCCGCAGCCCCGAGGAGGTCCTGCGCGTGCTCGAGGCACTGCAGACCGGCGAGCTGTGCCCGTGCAGCTGGAAACCCGGCGAGGCGACGCTGCAGACCTCCTAGCCCGGGAGTCCACGGCGAATGATGCGGTCGACCGCAGCCCGGGGCGCGCCCCGGCGCTGCGGCGGCCGCGCTCAATCGGGGCCGCGCAGCGCGGCGAAGCGGACGACGACCTCGTCGCCGTTCGGCTCGCGCAGCGTGTACTCGACAACGTCGCCCGGGTCGTAGCGCAGGCGGAACCACGTGAGCAGGTCGCGGCCGAAGA
>CAYGPA010000653.1:0-2539 GCA_964351535.1 uncultured Planctomycetaceae bacterium | reverse complement strand
CCGCCGGGGTCGAATCAGTGGTAGGTCCACTGACCGTCGGTCAGCGCGAACGTGCCGGCCGACTCCACCGCGTGCGTGCGCGGGACGATGAAGCGGAAGACGACCTCGTCCTCGTCGTCGCCGGGGGCGAGCCACACGAGGGCTTCGACGAAGGCCTGGCGGTCGAGGAAGTCCTCGATGCGCAGCACGGCCTCGGTGTCGTTGGGGCTGCCCAGTCCCTTGGCCATGCGGACGGAGGCGACCAGCTCGAGCTCCTCGGGGGTCCACTCCTCTTCGGGCTGGATGGACGTGCTGCCGAGGACCAGGTAGCCGCGCGACTCGAGCGCCTGCTGGAGTGCGTTCTGCAGCAGCGGCTCGTCGGTGGGCAGCAGCTCGTCCAGCATCAGGATGGCGCGGCCCTCCCCGCTTCCGCTGCCGAGCTTGGCGTCGACCTGCCGCATCCAGCGTCGCGCCAGGGCTTCCTCGGCGGTCTCCTGCGGCACGCTGGGGATGTGGCGCACGCCGCCGCGGTTCACGACCACGGTCGCCGGCCGGTGCTGGCGCGACGCGTGACTGCGCGGGAGGTTCTGGTCGTGGAACATCAGCGCGAGCGAGAAGAACGAGCCCATGAACAGGGCGCCGCACACGCCGGCGAACATCAGCACGCGGCGCGCGCCGCGCGAGCGCGGCCGGCGTGAGGCGACCGTTGCCGCGCGCTTCTCGGCCTTGGCGACGGCGCGCCGCTCGGCCCAGGACGCGACGGGCTGGGCCGCCGCGGGGGCGGGGTAGGGGACGTACGGCGGGTCCTCGTGCAGCGACGCGGCCTCGGGGAACGCCGGGACGGGCTGGCCGCCGAGCGAGGGGAGGTGCGCCGGCTTGACGCGGAACGGGTCGCGGGCCGCGAGCACGACGCGCAGGTCCTGCAGCATCTCCTGGGCCGAGCCGTAGCGCGTGCCCATGTCCGCCATGGCCTTGCGGATGATCCACTGCACCGCCTCGGGACAGCGCTTGGTGATGCGCGACAGGCTGCCCTGGGCCGGGAACGAGTTCTCGATCATCGAGTACAGCACCGCGCCGGAGCTGTAGATGTCGAACTTGACGCCGTCGACCTCGTGCACCTTCACGCCCTGCAGCGCGAGGCGCACCATCTCGGGGTCGCGGTAGAACTCCGTGCCGTGCGTCGTCAGCGTCATGGCCGACGCGAGCGGCGTGACGAGGCCGAAGTCGACCAGGCTGACGCGGTCGTTCGACACGATCAGGTTGCTGGGCTTGATGTCCTTGTGCCACAGGCCGCCCGCGTGGAAGCGGTCGACCGTCTGCAGGACGTCGCTGGCGTAGCCCAGGAACACGCCGAGGTCGCGCGGGCGCAGGCCGTGGGCGTCGCCGCGCTCGTGGGCGGCGCGGATCGTCACGTCGAGACCGTCGCCCGGCACGAACGGCATGACGTAGTGGAAGCTCTGATCGGTGAGCTCGTGCTCGAGAACGAGGCCCATGCGGTTCGCGGCCTCCAGCGCGCGGCTCTCGCGCACGATCTGCGGCAGCGTGGAGCCGCGGCCCAGGGCGAAGGCCTTGATCACGACCTGCTCGGGGACGATGCGGCCCATGGCGCGCAGCGCCTCGACCTTCTCGCGCCGCGGGCGGGCGAGGTACAGCGACGCGCCGGAGCCGCCCGGCGGCAGCTCGCCGCTGACGCGGTAGCCCTCGAAGCGGCCGGGCTTGGTGGTGGGCAGGGAGCGTCCGCGCGGCGCGTCGGCGACGAGGGCCGGGAGGCGCTTCTCGAGGCCCTCGGTCAGGATCCCGAGGCCGAGGAAGTGGACCGGGTGGCTCAGGCCCACGCGGTAGAGCGAGCCCAGGGCGCTGATGAACTCGTCCTCGAGGGCGCGGCCGTAGTGGCCGGCGGCCGAGAAGCGGCCCAGCAGGAAGTTCAGCGCGACGAGCGGCAAGATCACCATGGCGGTGAAGATCGCGCCGCCGAAGCGCAGCGAGTCGACCACCATCCCGCGGCCGAACCGGAACGCGTGGCGCGCGAGGAAGCCGAGCCCGCGGAAGCCGCGGCGCAGCAGCCAGAACAGGCCCTTCAGGACCTTGACCAGGACCCAGATGCCTGCGACGACGCCCACGGTCAGGACGAGTGACACCAGCAGAACCTGCATCCCCATGAAAATTGCGGTCATCTGGTCAGCGTCCTTCCTCCCCGGGGGGCAGCATCACGGCTTCTCGGCGGCGGTGTCGCTCGCGGCGCGCAGGGAGAACCGGTGGTAGATCTCGGCGATGGCGTCGTCGAAGCGGGCGTCGTCATCCTTCTTGGGATTCAGCTCGATGCCGTTTCGCCCCAGCTCGTCCATTTCGTCGGGCGTGAAGCTGTACTTCGCGAAGGTCTCGGCCAGGCGCCGGCGCAGTCGTCCGCGGACCCCGGCCAGCCGGCGGCTGACGGTGGGCTCGCTGGTGCCCAGGCTCTGGGCGACCTCGCGGCCCGTGCGGCCCTCGAGGACCCGCTGGCGGTAGATCGTGAACTCGAGCAGGTCGCTCTCGCGCTCGGTGGCGCGCAGCGCCGACTCGA
>CAYGPA010000652.1:0-2548 GCA_964351535.1 uncultured Planctomycetaceae bacterium | reverse complement strand
GGCTACCTGCACCGCTGCGCCGAGAAGATCGGCGAGAACGTCGAGTGGCTGCAGTACCTGCCGTACACCGACCGCTACGACTACCTGGCGGCGATGAACAACAACCTCGGCTACTCGATGGCGGTCGAGGCCGTCATGGGGGTCGAGATCCCGCGCCGCGCCGAGATGATCCGCGTGATCTGCGCCGAGCTGAACCGCATCGGCTCGCACCTGATCGCCTTCGGCACCTACGGCCTCGACATCGGCGCCTTCACGCCGTTCCTCTACGCGTTCCGCGAGCGCGAGTGGATGATGGCGCTGTTCGAGAAGATCTGCGGCGCGCGCCTGACGTACAGCTACATCCGCATCGGCGGCGTCTTCAACGACGCGCCCCCCGGATGGATCGACGAGGTCCTGCGCTTCTGCGACGTGTTCGAGGTGAAGTGGAAGGAGTACGTCGACCTCCTGATGATGAACCAGATCTTCATCAAGCGGACGGCGGACATCGGCGTCATCACGCGCGACGTCGCGGTGAGCTTCGGCCTGACCGGCCCGATGCTGCGCGGCTCGAACATCGACTGGGACCTGCGCCGCGACATGCCCTACTCCATCTACAAGGAGATCTGGGACGCGAACGCGTACGAGATCCCGCTGGGCACGGGCGTGATGGGCACGGTGGGCGACTGCTGGGACCGCTTCTACGTCCGCGTCCAGGAGATGATGGAGTCGATCAAGATCGTGCGCTGGTGCTGCGACAACATCGAAGAGGGACCGGTGATGGGGGAGATCCCCAAGGTCCTGCGCGTCCCGCCGGGCGAGGCCTACGTCGGCATCGAGAACCCGCGCGGCGAGCTCGGCCACTACGTCGTCTCGAACGGCGACAAGGTCGCGGTGCGCGTGCGCGTGCGCGGGCCGTCGTTCACGAACCTCTCGGTGCTCGAGGAAATCATGCCTCGGACGCTCCTCGCCGACTCCGTCGCCATCATCGGCTCGACCGACATCGTGGTCGGGGAAACGGACCGCTAGCGCCATGCAAGACGGCACCAACGCGCTGCTCGAGCTCCTCGGCGGCCTGGCTCCCGAGAACGTGCCCGGCTGGGCGCTGATGATCACGGCGTCCCTGATGGGCGTCGGCCTGCTGATCACGCTCGTCTCGCTGGTCGCGATGTCCTCGGTGTGGCTCGAGCGCAAGGTCTCCGGCCACATCCAGTGCCGCTACGGACCGATGTACGCGGGCGGCTGGCACGGCTGGGCGCAGAGCATCGCCGACGGCGTGAAGCTCCTAATGAAAGAGGACCTGATTCCGCTGGGCGCCGACCGGCCGCTGTTCATCCTGGCCCCGGCCGTCGTGCTCGGCGCGATCTTCGGGGCGATGGCGGCCTACCCGTTCGCGCCGGGCTTCTTCTTCGCGGACATCGACCTCGGCCTCTTCATGATCCTCGCGATGTCGTCGGTCACGACGATCGGCGTGGTCATGGCCGGCTGGGCCTCGAACTCGAAGTGGTCGCTGTACGGGTCCATGCGCGAGGCCGCGCAGGTCGTCGCCTACGAGGTGCCCTTCGGCGTCTCGCTGCTCGTGCCGGTCATGGTGGCGGGGACGTTCAACCTGCTGGACGCCAGCGCCGAGCAGGCCGGCTACCTCGGGATGAACTGGTTCCTGTTCCGCAACCCGTTCATGCTGCCCGCGTTCCTCTTGTTCTTCGTCGCCACGCTGGCGGAGACCAAGCGCGCTCCCTTCGACCTGCCCGAGGCCGAGTCCGAGCTCGTCGCCGGCTTCATCACGGAGTACTCCGGCATCCGCTGGTCCTTCTTCTTCATGGAGGAGTACGCGGCGATGTTCCTGATGTCGGCCATCGGCGCGGTGTTCTTCCTGGGCGGCTTCGAGAGCCCGTTCACGTCGGCCGCGCACTGGGCCTTCGTCGGAGCCGAAGGCGGCGAGGCGGCGCTCTTCAGCGCCGGGTTCCTCTACCAGATCACGGCCGGCCTGACGCTGGCCGCCAAGTCGTTCGGCCTGATCCTCTTGATGATGTGGCTGCGCTGGACGCTGCCGCGCGTGCGCATCGATCAGGTCATGACGATGGGATACAAGTACCTCACCCCGCTGGCGCTGGTCTGCGTGCTGGGCGCCGGGGTGTGGGAGTTCGCGTGGGCCAAGCTGGTCGGTTGAAAGCGGACGGAAACGACGATGGTCACCCCCACCTCCAAGTACCTTCACAACATCTGGTACAGCGTGAAGTCCACGCTGATCGGGATGCGCATCACGGGGCGCTACTTGCTCCAGAAGCCCATCACGGTCCAGTACCCCGACGAGCGCCTGCCGATCCCCGATCGCTACCGCGGGATCCACTATCTCGAGCAGGAGAAGTGCATCGACTGCCTCGCGTGCGCGCGAGCCTGTCCGATCGACTGCATCGAGATGGACGCCGTGCGGCACGGGAAGGAGCTCGAGTGGGTCTCCTTCACGCTCGACTACCAGAAGTGCATGTTCTGCGAGCTGTGCGTCTATCCGTGCCCCAAGGACTGCATCCACATGGGGACGGAGTACGCGTTCGTCTCCTTCGACCGCAGT
>CAYGPA010000651.1:0-2556 GCA_964351535.1 uncultured Planctomycetaceae bacterium | reverse complement strand
TTCGTGAAGCTCTACTTCTCCGAGGACGGGCACGTGACGCTGTACGAGGGTCAGCGCGCGAACTGGTTCCAGAGCTACTACCGCTGGGAGGTCGCGCTCTCGCGCGAGCTCGAGGACGGCCGTGTCGAGGAGTTCGTCGTGCCGCAGGAGGACTTCGTCCACGCCGTCGGCGACGAGGCCGCCGTGCTGGAGGCGCCGGAGCTGCCGTTCCGCCTGGAGCTCACCCACTTCTCACCGAACTGCCGACCCCTGCAGAAGGGCCCGATGTTCGACGTCGACGTCCCCGTCGTGGAGGGCGTCTTCTTCGAGCCGCGCGCGCCCGACGCCGAGGCCGAGCGCAACCTGGCGGGCGTCCACGCGCGCGTCGTCGACGCGCGCAGCGGCGCGAGCCAGGACGGGCTCCTGTGGGGCGTCGACTCCGCGCCCTGGACGGTCGAGGTGGGCGGCGAGCGCTGGGCCGTGGACCTGCGACACGAGCGCTATCCGATGCCGTTCACCGTTCAGCTGGACGACTTCACGAAGGTCGACCACCCGCGCATGAACATGCCCAAGTCGTTCTCGAGCGACGTCACGGTCGTCGAGGAGGGCTCGTCGCGCCCGCTGACCGTCTCGATGAACGAGCCGTTGCGCGACGGCGGTCTCGTGCTGTACCAGGCCTCCTGGGGTCCGTCGACGGCCGGGCCGGGCGATCGGCTGTTCTCGACGTTCTCCGTCGTGCGCAACCCGGCGGACCAGATGCCGCTCGTCGCGTGCGTCGTGATCGCGCTGGGGCTGCTGCTGCACTTCGGCCGCACGCTGCTGCGCTACGTGCGCCGCGAGACGCGCCGCGGGAGGCAGGTCGCCGAGGGCGCGATCGCCGGCAAGATCGAGCCCGCGACGCGTCGCGCGGCCGGGATCGTGCTGTTCGCGCTGATTCCGTTCGCGGGACTCTCGCCGCGAGCCGAGGCCGCGGCCCTGCAGCACGCGTCCGCGAACGTCCGGCTGCAGCCGTGGCCCGAGCGCGTGGTCGAGCTGGCCGAGAGCCTGCCGGTGCAGGACGGCGGCCGGGTCAAGCCGCTGCACACGTTCGCGAGCTTCACGCTGCTGCGCGTGCACGGCAAGCGCAGCCTGAAGACTCCGCTGGGCGAGCGACTGACGCCCGTCGAGTGGTTCCTCGACCTCGTGTTCTTCCCCGAGCTCGCGGGCGAGTACCCGACCTTCCTCGTGCAGAACGACGAGGTCATCCGCGCCCTCGGACTGGACCTCGCGGACAAGAAGAAGCGCGATCGCTACTCGATCCAGGAGCTGCGCCCCGGCATCGGGCGGCTGCTGGACCTGTCGCACGAGATCGGCGCCATCGAGGAGCGCGCGCGCAGCTCGGTCCAGCAGCAGATCGTGACGCTCGCGGGCAACGTCGACACGTATCTGCACCTCTCCGCGCACCTCGACTACGCGCGCTACGCGCTGCGCCGCGGGCCCGGCGTGAATCTCGAGGCGATCTTCGGACCGCACGAGCACGTCGCGTACAGCGAGGTCGTCGAGCACGGGCGCAGCTTGCGCGTGCTGTACGAACAGCTAGCCGGGAAGACGAGCGCGGGGGAGGGTCGCGAGCTCGCCCTGCTCTTGAACGAGGCCTCCGAGATCGCCAGCGGCTCCGCGTCCCTCGCGGTGCTCCCGCCGGACGTTCCCGCCGACCTCGAGGAGGCCTGGTGGACGCCGGCCGACCTCCTCGGGCGCGCGTTCCGCGGCGACACGGTCGACGAGCGCCACCTGGCGGCCCTGCGCGGCTTCGAGGCGCTGGTCGAGCACCGCGCCGACTTCGCCGCGTTCGAGCAGGACCTGGTGACGCTGCACTCCACGCTGTCGGAGCTCGCAGCCGCGCGCGGCGAGACGGCGGGGATCGAGCTCGAGATCGGCTACTACAAGGCGCGCCTGCTGACGTGGAGCCTGACGCTGTTCCTGGCCGCGTTCCTGGGCCTCGCGGCGCTGTGGCTGCGGCCGCGCAGCCGCGCGGCCTACGGGCTGACCTCGGCGCTCGCGACCGCGGGCACGCTGCTGCTCGTCGCCGCGATCACCTGGCGCTGCGTGATCCGCGGCCGACCGCCCGTCAGCACGCTGTACGAGACCGTGCTCTTCGTCACGGCGGTCGGCGGCCTCGTGGCGCTGTTCGTCGAGTGGATCGGCCGCCACCGCATCGCGCTCTCCGCCGCCGTCACGCTCGGCGCGATCGGGCTCTTCGTCGCCAACGGCTACGAGCTGCTCGACAAGAAGGACACGATGCCGAGCCTGGTCGCGGTGCTCGACACCAACTTCTGGCTCGCGACGCACGTCACGACGATCACGATCGGCTACTCGGCCGGCATGCTGGCCGCGCTGCTCGGCAGCTTCTACGTCGTCGCGAAGGCGCTGCGGCCGCGCCGCGCGACGCGCGCGTTCTACGGCAGCCTCGGGCGCATGGTGTACGGCGTGCTGTGCTTCGGCCTGCTGTTCTCCCTGGTCGGCACGATCCTCGGCGGCATCTGGGCCAACGACAGCTGGGGCCGGTTCTGGGGCTGGGATCCGAAGGAGAACGGGGCG
>CAYGPA010000650.1:0-2558 GCA_964351535.1 uncultured Planctomycetaceae bacterium | reverse complement strand
GGGGCCTACTCGAGCATGCTGCCGGCGCTGCGCTCGGCGCGCTCGGCGGTGTTGAACGTGCCGGCCTTCAGCTCCGCCGCGATGCGCGCGAGGCGCTCGGCGCGCTCGGGCGAGTCCAGCTCGCGTCCGAGGTCCGCCAGGCGCCGGGAGCGGCTCGAGAGCTCGAGGCGGTCCTCGGCCGTGCGCGCGGCCTCGCCCTTGTCGCCGTGCGCGGCGAGCGAGCGGGGGGTCTCCGACGGAGTCGACCCGTGGGCGCGGGTGACGGCGGGCTTCGACGGTTGGATTTCCATGGGGGACCTGGCGGTTCGTTCCTGGGGGAAGCTGCCACCGTTATCGGCCGGGGCGCCGGGGACATCGAAGGCAAATCCGGAAGGAAGCCGATTCCGGGTCGCGGAGCGGCAAGGTCTCAAGTCCGGGCTGCGCTTCTCCATACGAAGGACCCTATCGAGGCCCGCGGAGGCGGTTCTGGAGCCGTTCGCGGCCTTTTCGGCCCTGCGTCCCGCCGTCCGGCCCCGAGGCTCCGCCGCCGCCCGTCCGGCCTTGTCATCGCGGGCGCAGGCGCGGAGGATGCGGCGATGCTGGCCACCCCCTCCGCACCGGCCCGGATCCTGGCGCTGCTGGTGCTCCTCGCGGCACCCGGCTCTCGCGCGGCCGCGCAGGAGCCCGGCGCGCGGGACTCCGAGGCGCTTCCCACCGAGTCCCTCCCGCTCGAGGACGCCGCACCCCAGGCGCCCGACTCGACCCCGCCCGCCGATCCCGCGGCGCCCGACTCGACCCCGCCCGCCGCCTCCGCGGCGCCGACCGCCGACCCGCGACCCGCGGACGGCCGGACGCACCGCGCGGACTACGTCGTCACGGCGCGGGTCGCGGAGCCCGACAAGACGCTCGACGGCCAGGCCGTTCTGACGTGGACCAACGGCAGCGGCGAGCCGGTCTCCGACCTCTGGTTCCACCTCTACTGGAACGCCTACGCGAACAACCGCTCCACGCACCTGTGGGAGTCGCGCGGCATCCTCGGTCGGCGCAATCGCAAGGTGAAGGTCCGCGACGGCTGGGGCTGGCAGGACGTGCGCTCGATCCGCTTCGAGGGGCAGGAGCTCGTCGATTCGCTCGTCTGGCGTCAGCCCGACGACGCGGTGACGACCGATCGCACGGTGTTCAGCGTCGACCTGCCGCGCCCCGTGGCGCCGGGCGAGACGATCGAGGTCGAGCTCGACTGGGCGGCGCAGTTCCCGCGCGTGCGCCGGCGCACCGGCTTCAAGGACGACTTCCTGCTCGCGGCGCACTGGATCCCCAAGCTCGGCGTGTACGAGGCCGGGCGCGGATGGGTCTGCCACCAGTTCCACGCGACCACCGAGTTCTACGCGAGCTTCGGTACCTACGACGTCACGCTCGATCTCGACGAGCGCTACGCGGGCAAGGTCGGCGCCTCCGGGGTGCAGATGAACGAGGAGGACGTGCGCGACGGCCGCGTCGTGACGCGTTTCCTGGCGCCGTCGAGCCGCGATCGCGAGGTCGCCGGCCGTTTCGGCCGCACGCCGCTCGTCCACGGCTTCACGTGGACCGCCGACCCGCGCTACGTCGTGCGCGAGGAGCTCTTCCGGCCGCGCGAGTGGGCCGCCGACCCGCGCTTCGCCGACGACCTGGCCGTGGCGCGCGCGGCG
This sequence comes from uncultured Planctomycetaceae bacterium, assembly GCA_964351535.1. Taxonomy (GTDB): domain Bacteria; phylum Planctomycetota; class UBA1135; order UBA1135; genus JAUIDW01. Next base: position 894 of record CAYGPA010000650.1, on the reverse strand, counting down.
CTGGGTGCCGACCGCTTCGACGACATGCAGGACGTGCGCGTCGTCGTGATGATGCACGAGGAGCGCGAGGAGCAGTGGCAGCGCCACTACGAGGCGACCTGCGCCGCGCTCTTCTTCTACGGCACGTGGTTCGGCGCCTATCCGTATCGCTCGATCACCGTCGTCGACCCGGCCTGGGGAGCGCGCGCGGCAGGCGGCATGGAGTACCCGACGCTCTTCACGTGCGGCACGCGCCTCTTCACGACGCCCGACATGCACTCGCCCGAGAGCGTCACGATCCACGAGGCGGGGCACCAGTTCTGGTACGGGCTGGTCGGCAACAACGAGTTCGAGGCCGCGTGGCTCGACGAGGGCCTGAACTCCTACGCGGACTCCGAGGTCCAGTTCCGCGTGTACGGCGAGAAGCGCGAGACGACCGACTTCGCGCGCCTGCCGCTCGACGGCGTTCCGCTGTGGCCGCAGCCCGGCGGCGAAGGAGTCGCGGGCGCCCTGAACCTGCGGCGCATTCCGCTGCCCTGGACCGAGTTCGACCTGGAGCCCCTGCCCGCTTCCGGCCTGATCGATCTCTGGCGCGACCGCCCGTGGCTGACGTTCTCGTCGCGCCGCACCGACCCGCGCTGGCACGATCGCAAGCGCTATCTCGCGGAGCCCGACGCGGACCCGATCGACACGTACGGCTGGAAGTACATCGACCGCGAGAGCTACTCGACCAACAGCTACACGCGGCCCGCCGTCGCGCTGCGCTCGCTGCCGGCGCTGATCGGGCAGGGGGCGTTCCTGAAGGGCATGCGGCACTACTCCGAGCATTGGCGCTACCGGCATCCGTACCCCGACGACTTCTTCGCGTCGTTCCAGGAGGGCGCGGGCGTCGACGTGCAGTGGTACTTCGACGAC